>CAJYKY010000212.1 GCA_913775005.1 uncultured Achromobacter sp. | reverse complement strand
AGCACCAGGTGCAGGATGTTTTCGGTCAGGTCGTGGTCACCGTAGGTGATGAAGATCTTGGTGCCTGACAAGCGATACGTGCCGTCGCCCACAGGCTGCGCACGCGTGCGGATCATGGCCAGATCGGATCCGGCCTGCGGTTCGGTCAGGTTCATGGTGCCCGTCCATTGCCCCGAAATCATCGGGCCGATGAAGCGGCTTTTCAGTTCCGGCGAACCGGCCGTCAGCAAGGCTTCAATGGCGCCGTTGGTCAACAGCGGACACAGCGCAAACGACAGGTTGGCGGCGTTCAGCATTTCAGAGCAGGGTGAACCGATCAGGCCGGGCAAGCCCTGGCCGCCGTACTCTTCCGGGTGCGACATGCCTTGCCAGCCCGCCTCGGTGTACTGGCGAAACGCGGCCTTGAACCCTGGCGCGGTGGTGACCTTGCCGTCGTGCCACGTGCTGGGCTCGCGGTCGGCAGGGTGGTTCAGCGGCGCCAGCACCTCGGCGGCGAAGTGGGCGGATTCTTCCAGCACGGCCTGGGCAGTGTCCGGCGTGGCCTCCTCGAAACCGGGCAGCGCGGCAACTTGCGGCAGGCCGGCCAGATGGTTCAGCACGAACAGCATGTCTTTCACGGGGGCTTGGTACGTCATGGCCTCGGAGCTCCTCTGAGTGGGTTGTTAGTGCCAGCCTTCAGGCGGCTTTATCGGGGTGGGGCGGCGGCGCCGACTTAGCGTTGTCAGCGGCGTTGGCGTCGGCATTGTCGGGGGCGATGGCCTGCGGCGTGGCGCCGGCGTTGGCCAGGTCGATAGCGCTGGTGGCGCCGACGGCCGCGCGCAGTTCAAACTTCTGGATCTTGCCGGTGGAGGTCTTGGGCAGTTCGCCAAACCGCACCGCGCGAGGCACTTTGAAGCCGGGCAGCAGCAACTTGCAGTGCGCAATGATCGCCTCGGCCGTCACGCTGCTGCCGGGTTTGAGTTCGACAAACGCGCACGGCGTCTCGCCCCATTTCGGGTCGGGCATGGCCACGACGGCCACGGCCGCGACATCGGGGTGGCGGTACAGCGCGTCTTCGACTTCGATGCTGGAGATGTTCTCGCCGCCCGAGATGATGATGTCTTTGCTGCGGTCTTTGATGCGCACGTACCCGTCGGCGGTCATCACGCCCAGGTCGCCGGTGTGAAACCAGCCGCCGGCGAAGGCGTCGTCGGTGGCGCGTTCGTTCTTCAGATAGCCCTTCATGCAGATGTTGCCGCGAAACATGATTTCGCCCATGGTGGTTTCGTCCGCGGGCACAACTTCCATTGTGTCCGGGTTGCGCACCGACACGCCAGCCTGCAAGTGATAGCGCACGCCCTGGCGTGCGGTCAGCAGCGCGCGGCGCTCGTCGTCCAGCGCGTCCCACGATTCCTGGCGCGCGCACACGGCCGCGGGGCCGTAGACTTCCGTCAGGCCATACACGTGCGTCAGCTCGAAGCCGATGTCGCGCATCTTGGCGATGACGGCAGGCGCGGGCGCGGCGCCCGCCACCATGGTGCGCACAGTATGCGAGATGCCGGCCCGCAGCTCGGCCGGCGCATTGGCCAAGGCGCTTTGGACGATGGGCGCGCCGCAATAATGCGTGACGCTTTCTTCGCGGATCAGGTCGAACACGGTCTTGGGGTCGAACTTGCGCAGGCACACGTTCACGCCCGCGCGCGCCGCGACCGTCCAAGGGAAACACCAGCCATTGCAATGGAACATCGGCAGCGTCCACAGATAGACGGCGTGCTTGGGCATGTCCCATTCAAGAATGTTGCTGATGGCGTTCAGGTAGGCGCCACGGTAGTGGTAGACCACGCCTTTCGGGTCGCCCGTGGTGCCGGAGGTGTAGTTCAGGGCGATGGCGTCCCATTCGTCGGCGGGCGGCTTCCAGTCGTAGCGGGCGGGCGCGTCGGCTAGGAAGGCTTCGTAGTCGGTGGCGCCGGGCAGGGTGGCGGGGGCGGTGTCCAGATCGTGTACGGACACGATCTTCAAGTGCGGAAACTCAGCCCGGGCGCGCTGGGCGACGTCGGCGTATTCGGTGTCGATGATCAGTGCGCGGGCTTCGCCGTGGCCCAGCATGAACAGCACGCTGGGCGTATCCAGCCGCGTATTCAATGTGTTGAGCACGGCGCCCAGCATCGGCACGCCAAAATGCGCTTCCACCATGGCAGGAATGTTGGGCAGCATCACGGCGACGGTATCGCCACGCTTGATGCCCGCAAGCGCAAGCGCGTTGGCCAGCCGCTGCGCGCGTTCATAGGTTTGCGCCCAGTTGCGGCGCACTTTGCCATGCACAACGGCCAGCCGCTGGCCGTAGACCTCGGCCGCGCGGGCAATGAAATCCACGGGCGTCAAGGCTTCGTAGTTGGCGTCGCGGCGCGCCAGGCCGTGGTCGAACATACTGCTCATGCGTTGTCTCCGAATGGGGCGCGCGGGCGTCCCTTATGAATGTTCGGGAGTTTGATCCCGTCGCTTGCGTGAGCATAGGGCGGGCCGGAAAATGTGGTCTGTCGCCTGCATGACAGACCGCCGGCCAACCCAGCAAACTTCCAGTTTTACACGGTTCTTCCCATGTCCGATGTTTCAAACGTTGTTTCCGCCAAGGAGCTGGCCGGCTTGTTCCACGCGTGCGCCTGGTTCGGCGCGCTAGACGGCCCGCAACAGGCGCTGGTGCTGGCGACATCGCGCGCGGAACACGTGGGCAGCGGCGCGTGGATCGCGCGGCGCAATGCGCCGTCGGACTACTGGCTGGGTGTGCATGCCGGCTTGTTGAAGCTGGCCATCTATAACGAATCCGGGCGCAGCTGTACGTTTTCGGGCGTGCCGCCGGGAGGGTGGTTTGGCGAAGGCAGCGTCATCAAGCGAGAGCTGCGCAAGTACGACGTGGTGGCCATTCAGCCGTCGCTGGTGGTGTTTGTGCCTACCGCCACCTTCCATGCCTTGCTGGCCGCCAGCCTGCCGTTTTCGCATTTTGTCATCGGCCAGTTGAATGACCGTATGGGCGAGTTTATTGCGTCGATCCAGAACCACCGCTTGCTGGATGCGGTCGCGCGCGTGGCGCAGTCGCTGGCGCAGCTGTTCAACCCGCAGCTGTATCCGTCTACCGACCTGACCTTGGCGATTTCGCAGGAAGAGCTGGGCTATTTGACGGGGCTGTCGCGCCAACGGGTCAACCAGGCGTTGCAACTGCTGGCTGACCTGGACATCCTGGCGCTGGCCTACAACCAGATCAAGGTGCGGGATTTGGGCCGGTTACGGCTGTATGGATTGGACCAGATCTAGTCTGCCTAGGCCCCGCGTTGGGTTGCTAAGGGCTGCTTCGGTTCGCTAAGGCTCGCTGCGATCGCTTAGCGCCCGCGTCAGCGCGGCGCGCGCCAACAGGCGTGTGGAGTCGAGCGTCGGCAGGGCGCAATTGCCGTCGTTCAGCACCAGCGGCAATTCGGTGCAACCCAGCACGACGGCATCGCAACCCGCCTGCCCCAGCCGCGCCACGATGGCTTGCAGTTGCGCCACCGACGCCGGCTTGAACACGCCGTAGACAAGCTCATCCATGATGATGCGGTTGATGCCGTTGCGGTCGTCTTCAGACGGGCGCAGGTAGTCCAGCCCCAGCGCGCCCAGCTTGTCCGGGTAGACCTCGCTATCGACCAGCCAGCGCGTGCCCATCACGCCAATGCGCCGAAATCCGCGCGCGGCCGCCTCAGCGGCCACGGCCTCGGCAATGTGCAGCCACGGCAGCGGCGACTGCGGCAGCACAGCGCCCAGCGCCTGGTGAATGGTGTTGTCGGGGCAGATCAGCAATTGCGCGCCGGTGCGCGCCAGCTTGTGGGCCGACGACAGCATCAATGCGGCCACGCCGGGAAGATCCCCCTGGTCAAGGCAACGCACGTAGTCGGCCAGCGAATGCGTGTGCAGCGAGATTTCAGGATGCGCATGCGGCCCCATGCGGGCAGCGGCCTCGGCGCACAAGGTGCGATAGCACAGCGCCGCGCCTTCGGCCGAGCACGCGACGATGCCGATATGCAGCGGATGCGTCATTCAGCGGGCTCCGTTGGCGACGCCGTATTCATCGCCCGAACCCGGCGCGCGATATGACGGAAATTCTCGGCCATGGCGGTTTGCTGCGCGGCGGGCAGTTGCGACAGAAACAGCTCGTCAATGGCCGGGCCGTACACCTTCCACATCTCGCGCCGCAGCGCGCGCCCCTTGGGCGTCAAGCGCGCAAAGGTGGCGCGCCGGTCTTCGTCGGAGCGAAAGCGTTCCACCAGGCCGGCGGCTTCGATCCGGTCCATCAGGCGGGTGAGGTTGTAGCGCGCGATGAC
>CAJYKY010000211.1 GCA_913775005.1 uncultured Achromobacter sp. | reverse complement strand
TCACGCTGGGGCCCGTGGCCACGGTGCTGGGGCTGGCGTTCAAGATGAGCGATCCGGACGGCATTCTGGGCGGCGCCAAAGATATCGGCATCTCGGTGGCCTTGGCGCCGCCCGATCTCAACGCCGGGCGCCTCGGTCGGCACCAAGGCCACCGAGATGCCGATATCTTTGGCGCCGCCCAGAATGCCGTCCGGATCGCTCATCTTGAACGCCAGCCCCAGCACCGTGGCCACGGGCCCCAGCGTGATGTAGCGCTTGTGCCAGTTCAGGCGGATGCCGATGAGTTCGCGGCCATCGACCAGCTGACGGCAGACGATGCCGGTATCCACCATGGACGCGGCATCCGAGCCGGCTTCGGGGCTGGTCAGGCCGAAGCACGGCACTTCACGGCCGTCGGCCAGGCGGGGCAGCCAGTAGTCGCGCTGCGCGGGCGTGCCGAATTGCATCAGCAATTCACCCGGCCCCAGCGAGTTCGGCACCATGACGGTGACCCCCGCCGTGATGGAATAGGCCGAGATGCGGCG
Source organism: uncultured Achromobacter sp. (assembly GCA_913775005.1). Classification (GTDB taxonomy): domain Bacteria; phylum Pseudomonadota; class Gammaproteobacteria; order Burkholderiales; family Burkholderiaceae_B; genus Achromobacter. Next base: position 15,794 of record CAJYKY010000211.1, on the reverse strand, counting down.
CACCACTTCAGAATGCGCGTAGGGCGAAAACCCCAGGCCGCCGTAGCGGCGCGGAATGATCATGCCGAAAAAGCGCTGCGACTTCAGAAACGCCCAGACCTCGGGCGGCAGGTCGCGCCGGTTCCACATGATGTCCCATTCGTCCAGCATGCCGCACAGCTGCGCCACCGGGCCATCGATGAACGCCTGCTCTTCGCGCGTCAAGGTGGCGGCAGGCACGTCCAGCAGCTTGCGCCAATCGGGGTTGCCGGTGAACAAGTCCGCGTCCCACCAGGTGTCGCCGGCTTCGATGGCTTCACGCTCGGTGGCCGACATGGGAGGCAGCGCGTTGCGCGCCCAGCGGTACGCGGGTTCCGAGATGCGGCGGCGGCGCCAGGCGTTGAAATCCATGCGTGTCCCTTATCGTCTTGGCCCGAGGGCGGATCGGGTCAAAGTACCAGAATTGCCGCTGCGCGGCCAAACCGGACAGGGCTGACTCTGCGACAATGGGCGTCCCGCGCTGGTGCGCAATGAACCGCTATCCGGGCATCGTCACGCATGCTGAATAAACTCGGGGTGGGCTTTTTCCTGGCCGCCGCCGCCGCCGCGCTGTACCGCTGGCTGGCCATCGGAGACCCCGACGTATTCCGCCTGATGGTGGCCAGCCTGTTCGACATGGCGCGGGCATCTGTCGAAGTCATGGTGCTGCTGTTTGGCACATTGACCTTGTGGCTGGGCTTCCTGCGCATCGCCGAAGGCGCGGGCATGGTGGAACGATTGGCGCGCTTGCTTGGCCCCTTGTTTGCGCGGCTGATGCCCGAGGTGCCGCGCAACCACCCTGCCATCGGCCTTATCACGCTGAACTTCGCCGCCAACGGGCTGGGGCTGGACAACGCCGCCACACCGATCGGCCTGCGCGCCATGCGCGAACTGCAATCGCTGAACCCCACGCCTGAAACCGCCACCAACGCGCAGATCCTGTTCCTGGTGCTCAACGCCTCGTCGTTGACGCTGTTGCCCGTCACCCTGTTCATGTTCCGGGCGCAGCAAGGCGCGGCGGACCCGACGCTGGTATTCCTGCCCATTCTGCTGGCCACCAGCGCATCCACGCTGGCGGGTTTTCTGGCCGTGGCGTTCTGTCAGCGCCTGCGGCTGGCGGATCCGGTCATCATGCTGTGGCTGGGCGGCGCAGCGCTGATACTGGGCGGCTTCATGGCGCTGCTGGCCAGCATGTCGGCAGCGGCCATCGCGTCCCTGTCGTCACTGATGGGCAACCTGACGCTGTTCGGCATCCTGATGGCGTTCCTGATCGCGGGCGCCTGGAAGAAGGTGCCCGTCTACGAGGCCTTCATCGAAGGCGCCAAGGAAGGGTTCGACATCGCCAAGAGCCTGCTGCCGTATCTGGTGGCGATGCTGTGCGCGGTGGGTGTGCTGCGGGCGTCCGGCGCGCTGGACTTTGTGTTGGACGGCATCCGCTGGATGGCGCAGCATGCCGGCTGGGACACGCGCTTTGTCGACGCGCTGCCCACCGCGCTGGTCAAGCCGTTCTCGGGCAGCGCGGCGCGCGCCATGATGCTTGAAACCATGGCCCACTTCGGCGTGGACAGCTTCCCTGCCCTGCTGTCCGCCGTGGTGCAAGGCAGCACGGAAACCACCTTCTATGTGCTGGCGGTGTACTTCGGATCCGGGGGAATTTTGCGTGCGCGCCACGCAGTCAGCTGCGCGCTGATCGCCGACCTGGCCGGCGTGCTGGCCGCGATTGGCGTGTGCTACTGGTTCTTCGGCTAGCCGAAAGACCGCGCCCCGCTTGAGGCGGGGCGCGGCGCTTCATATCAATCCACCAGCAGGATCTTCATGCCGTTGGTGCCGCCGCTGTCGCGGTAGAAGTCACCCTTGGTCAAGATCACCCAATCGCCCGGCTGCACCAGATTGCGCTTGCGCAGTTCATCGATGGCCGCGTTGCTTAGGTCGGCCGGTTCGTAGTCCGACGGCGCGAACGGAATGGTGTAGACCCCACGGAACATCGCCACGCGGTTCTGCGTCAGGCTGTGCGGGCTGTAGCAGTAGATCGGCACGCCCGAACGGATGCGCGACATGATCAGCGGGGTATGGCCGCTTTCGGTCAGCGCGATGATCGCCTTCACGCCGGGGAAATGGTTGGCCGCGTACATGGCCGCCAGCGCAATGGTTTCATCGCAGCGCGTGAAGGTTTCGCCCATGCGGTGATGCGACTTCGTGGACGTGGGATGCTTTTCGGCGCCCAGGCACACACGCGCCATCGCCTGCACCGTTTCCACGGGGTACTGGCCCGAAGCGCTCTCGGCGGACAGCATCACGGCGTCGGTGTAATCCAGCACGGCATTGGCCACGTCGGACACTTCGGCGCGCGTGGGCATGGGGCTGGAGATCATCGATTCCATCATTTGCGTGGCGGTGATGACGACCTTGTTCAGCGTGCGCGCGTGCTGGATGATGCGTTTCTGGATGCCCACCAATTCAGCATCGCCCACTTCCACGCCCAGGTCGCCGCGCGCCACCATGACGCCGTCGCTGGCGCGGATCAGCGCGTCCAGCGCTTCGTCGTCGGCCACGGCTTCGGCGCGTTCGATCTTGGCGATGATCCAGGCCTGACTGCCGGCGGCGGCAAGCAGCGTGCGGGCCTCGTCGATGTCGCTGCCGTAGCGCGGGAACGATACCGCCACGTAGTCCAGTTCCATCTCGGCCGCCAGCTTGATGTCGACGCGGTCCTTGTCGGTGAGGCTGGGCGCAGACAGGCCGCCGCCACGGCGGTTGATGCCCTTGTTGTTCGACAGCGGGCCGCCCACCGTGACGGTGGTGTGGACTTCGTCGCCCTCGACGCCGTCAACCACGAGCACGACGCGCCCATCGTCCAGCAGCAGCTCATCGCCCACGCGGCAATCGGTCACGAGTTCGGGGTAGTCGATGCCTACGATGCTGGCGGTGCCAGCGTCCTTGGGATGCACGCGAGACAGCGTGAAAGCCTGGCCGACGTGCAACTGCACGAGCTTGTCAGTGAAGCGCGCGATACGGATCTTGGGGCCTTGCAGGTCGCCCATGATGGCGACGAAGCGGCCCTGCTTGGCGGCAATCTCGCGCACGAGGCGCGCGCGGTCACGATGGTCATCGGCGCTGCCGTGCGAGAAGTTCAAACGGGCCACGTCAAGGCCGGCGCGGATCAGCGCTTCAATGCGTTCGGGCGACGAAGTCGAAGGGCCCAGGGTGGCGACAATTTTGGTGCGGCGCAATACAGGCATGACGGTCCACTCTCGCAAAAACAACGAAAGCGCTATGGTACGCCGGCTGCGTTCGCACGGGTATCATGGTCGTCACGCGGCCCGCCATCGCCCCTGCTGGCGCAGCGTCACGCATGGCTTGATGCATGGCGTTTTCCACCCACGCCTGCGGCCGCGCGCAAGGCCTTCCCCCGTCACTTTCAACGAGCCCGCCCGACCCGTGAAAATTGTCATCGCTCCCGATTCCTTCAAAGAAAGCGTGTCCGCGCCCGATGCGGCGGCGGCTATTGCACGCGGCGTCAAAGCCGCGTTTCCTGGCGCGCAGACCGTATGCGTGCCAATGGCTGATGGCGGCGAAGGCACGGTAGAAGCCGTGCTGGCCGCCACCGGCGGCAAGGAATGCGAGCTGACGGTGAATGACGCGCTCGGCTACAAAGTCGACGCCGTGTGGGGGCTGTTGGAAGACGGCACGGCCATCATCGAAATGGCGGCGGCGGCCGGCCTGGAATTGATTACCCCTTCCAAGCGCGACCCGATGCGCGCCAGCAGTCACGGCGTGGGCGAGCTGATGCTGGCCGCCGTCAACGCGGGCGCCACGCGCATCATTCTGGGACTGGGCGGATCCGCCACCAACGACGCGGGCGCCGGCATGCTGACGGCGCTGGGGGTTCGGCTGCTGGATGCCGACGGCCACAGCCTGCCGCCCGGCGGCGGTGCGCTGGGCAAGCTGGCCACCATCGATACGCGTGGGCTGGATCCCCGGCTGGCGAAGATCCGCATCGACATCGCGTCAGACGTGGACAACCCGTTATGCGGTCCCCACGGCGCGTCGCATGTGTTCGGCCCGCAAAAAGGTGCGACGCCCGAGCAGGTGCTGACGCTGGATCAGATGCTGGGCAATTTTGCCGACGTCTGCGCACGGCATCTGGGCGTGGATCACCGCGACGAACCGGGCTCCGGCGCGGCGGGCGGCCTGGGCTTTGCCGCGCGCGCCTTCCTGCACGCCCACTTCCGTCCGGGCGTGGAGATCGTGGCGGAACTGGGCGGCCTGGCCCAAGCCATCGAAGGGGCCACGCTGGTGTTCACCGGTGAAGGCCGCATGGACGCGCAGACGCTGCGCGGCAAGACGCCCGCAGGCGTGGCGAAGATTGCGCAACAGGCCGGCGTGCCGGTGGTGGCGCTGGCCGGGTCGCTGGGCGACGGCTACGAGGCGCTGCACGCGGGTGGCATCAGCGCCGCCTTCAGCCTGGCGCCTGGCCCGATCACGCTACAGCAGGCGTTGAACGATGCCGAAAAACTGCTCAGCGACCGCGCGCGGGATGTCATGCAGTTGTGGATGGCGGCGCAGAAACGCAGGCTGTGAAGCGGCGGTGAAACTCGCTTGCGGAGATACCTGCCGCACGCACAAAACAAAGCCCGCTAGAGCAAACGCTACAGCGGGCTTGTCTCAGCGGATACCGCTAGATCAAGCGCGTTGCAACACGCCCGCTTCAACCAGCGCGTCCGACAGGCGGATGTACCGGTCAACGGAAATGTCTTCCGCGCGCGCGGTCGGCGCGATGTCCAACGCTTCCCAAGGCACCTGCGCCGCCCAGTCGGCCAGCACGCGGCGCAGCATCTTGCGGCGTTGCGAGAACGCGCGTGCCACCACCGTTTCAAAGGCGCGCTCGCTGATCGGACGCAGCCGGTCGGCCGGCAACGGCACCATGCGGACAATGGCCGACACCACTTTGGGCGGCGGGTCAAAGGCCTCGGGCGGCACGTCGAACAGCTTGTGCATGCGATAGCGCGACTGAAGCATCACGGACAGGCGGCTGAAATCGCCCGATCCGGGTTGCGCCACCATGCGGTCGATCACTTCGCGTTGCAGCATGAAATGCTGGTCGCGGATGTGGTCGGCCCAGGTCATCAGATGGAACAGCAGCGGGCTGGAGATGTTGTAGGGCAGGTTGCCCACCACCCGCAGCGCGCTGCCGAACTGTGAAAAATCGACCGTCAGCGCATCGGCTTCCACGACCGTCAAGCGGCCCGCCTCGAACTGCTTGCGCAGCCGGGCAGCCAGGTCGCGGTCGATTTCGACGGCGGTCAGGTGATTCAGACGTTCGAGCAAGGGCCGGGTCAGTGCAGACAAACCCGGTCCGATTTCGACCACGGCATCGTCGCGGGCGGGCGCTACCGCCCGGACGATGGATTCGACGACACTTTCGTCCGTCAGGAAGTTCTGGCCGAAGCGCTTGCGCGCCTGGTGTTGAGACATGAAAAGCCCGTAATGCGTTTAGCGGTTGTTCTGCTGAATCTTCTGCTGCTTTTCCAGGCGGTTGTCGACATAGGCTTGTGCACGCAACTGCTCAAGCCAGTCTTCAAAGGCGGGCTGGGCACGGCGTTCGAACAGGATCTGGCGCGCCTTCATGCGGGCCAGTTCGTCGGTGACGTCGTGTTGGCGGCGCTCTTCAACCTGGATCAGGTGCCAGCCGAAAGGCGACTGGATCGGCGGGCTGATTTCACCCGGCTTCAGCGCGTTCATGGCGGCTTCGAACGGCGGCACGGTTTCGCCCGGGTTCAGCCAGCCCAGCTCGCCGCCTTGCGGCGCGGTGGCGTCTTGAGAATACTGACGCGCCATGTCCTCGAACTTGGCATCGCCGGCGACCAGGCGCTGACGCACCTGCTCCAGACGCTGACGCGCCGTCTCGTCGCTCATGACGGTGGACGTCTTGATGAGGATGTGGCGGGCACGGGTCTGCATCACTTCCGTGGGACCTTGCTGCGCCGGCGCTTGCGGGCGCGCGGCAGGTTGCGGCGCCGGTGCGGGCGCAGGCGCGCGCGCGGTGCGCGACGGCGCCGGCTGCGCCGTGCCACGGTCCATGACCTTGATGATGTGGAACCCGTTGCCGCTCTGGATCAGCGCCGACACATCGCCCTTTTGCAGGTTGCTGATGGCTTTGACGAACAGGTCCGGCCAGCCGTCCAGCGGCCGCACGCCCATGACGCCGCCTTGCAAGGCTTCGGGGCCGTCTGATGCGGCGGCAGCCAGGCTGGCGAAATCGTCGCCGCGCTTGGCGCGCGCCAGCACGCCTTCCGCCTTCTTGCGCAAGGCTGCCAGTTGTTCGGGCGACGACCCTTCCGGCACGCGCACCAGGATCTGGGCCAGCGCATACAGCATCGGCCCCGACGGCGCAGCGGCTTGCTCGGGCGCGGGCGCCGGCTGGGCCTGCGGCTGCGGAGCGGCCTCGGGCTGGACGCCAAACGCCGGATTGCGGCGCTGGTCCTTCAGGAAGGCGTCGACTTCGGTGTCGGAGATGACGATGGTGGAATCCACCGCACGCTGGCGCAGACGATCGGTGCGGATTTCATCACGCAGCGACTTGCGGTAGGCGTCCCAGGTCGTGCCCGACTTCTCGATTTCACCGCGCAGTTGCGCGACGCTGATCTTGTTGCGGCCGGCGATGGTCTGGATGGCCTGATCCACCTGCGCGTCGTCCACGCGGATGCCCAGACGATCGGCTTCGTGGCGCTGCACGCGCTCCATGATCAGGCGCTGCAACACTTGATGCTGCAAGGTCTGGTCATCGGGCACCTGGATGCCGCGCGATTTCAATTCGGCCGCGATGCGGACGGAAGCGTCGCGCAGTTCGCGCAACGTGATCACGTCCTTGTCCACCACGGCGGCAATGCCGTCGACAAACTGTTCGCCCTTGGGCGCCGCAGCGGCGGCGGCCGGTGCGGCCTTCTGTTGACCAGCGGGCGCCGCCTTGGCGCCACTGTTCGCCGGCCGGCTGGTCTGCTCGGCCGCATGCGCGGCGGGCAGGCCGGCGCAAAGAGCCAGCAACAGCGCACTGCCGGACAGGCGGCGCAAAGAGTGCAACCTACGCATCATTCATACCTTTCAAATGTGGTCCCGGTCGGCACAGGCGGGGTAATGCTCGTGTAGCCAGGGATACTTCTGTTCAGCAGGTTCATCGGATCGGTCCCCAGGGAACCCAGACCCGTCAGCTCAAGCTGGAAGAACACGGCGGAGTTGGCGTCCGTTGCCGATACGGCATAGCGCTGATAGACCACGCGGCCCACCCAGCAGCAATCCCCCTTGTACTCCAGACCGGCGATGGCCTGCGTAACGCGGGGAGAGTCTGTCGTGCCATATACGGTGCTGGACGGCCCCGACCGCAAGGAGTAGTCGACGCGACCCACCCCGTACCAGCGTTTGCTGAAAGGCCATTGCAGCGCAACGCTGACCTGGTTCTGGCCCTGCGGCTGATATTGAACACCCGTTTGAGGATCACGCTGATAGCGGTACGACACCGCCACCGTCGTTAGGCGCTGCGGTGACCAGCGCGCGCTGATCAACCCGCGCGACCAGTTGTTGTCATACGGGTTGTACTGAGCGGCGATGTCCGTGCTGAGCGTGTCGGTCAGTGCCGCGCTGGCGCCCACCAGGAAGTCGGAACGCACGTTTTCACGCGGCGTTTCGCCTGGCAGCGTCACTTTCTGATCATCGAAATACAAGCGCTGCGCCACCGCCAGCGACATGCGCTCGAAGCCGGTGTTGGCATCGAGCCAGCGCGTCGTCAGCGCGGCCGTCAGCTGGTTCGCGTTCGAGATGCGATCCCAGCCGCCGGTGTAGATGTTTTCTTCGAACGCCTGCGAGAAGCTGAAATCCGCCAGCGACGTATCGTAGACGGGCAGCTTGGATTGATCCCGGTACGGCACGCGCAGGTAGTACAGGCGCGGTTCCAGCGTTTGCGTGGAGGCTTTGCCGAACAACGTCGTATCGCGCTCGAAGATCAGGCCGGTATCCAGCGACATGATGGGTACGGTGCGCGATTGCGAGGCCGGATAGCCATACGAAGTACCCGCGTTCGGCGTACCCGAATTAAGGCCGAGCCAATCGCTGCCGTACCAGTTCGTCTGGTATTGCGTGTAGTTCACGCCCACCTTCGGGATGACAAACCAGCCCGGCCGCACAATCGGATAGGACACCGTGGGGTAGGACTGCAAGCGGTCGCCTTCCGGCCCGCTACGCTTGCCCGCCACCATTGGGATCTGGAAGCGGGTGGCCGTGGTGATCCACTCGGCATCGAAGCCGTTCCAGTCATAGCGCGCGCCGCGCAGATAAAGCTCAGGCACCTTGTCGTACGGCGGCACCAGCGGCGCGTCCGGATCTTGCAAGGTTTGATACTTGTAGACCTGCGCGTACGTGCTCCAGTACGTGGACGACCAGCCGACCCGGCCGCGCTGGGGCAGATACGTCGTGGACGCCTGGTTCAACCCCAACTGCGAAATATCGCGGAAGTAGTTGTCGTCCGACACCCGAGCCAAGTCCCAATCGGCATAGAAACCGTTCGCGAACGTCTGCTGATGACGCCACCAGTACATCCAGCGGTCTTCGCCGGTGATGTTGTCATTAGGCAGATAGGTGCCGTTCATGGTGCCCAGATAGCTGGACCCCAGGTACCGGAACTCGCCCCCCAACTGCATCCCGCGCTTGGAGAAGTAACGCGGCTGGATGGTTGCGTCGTAGTTCGGCGCCAGGTTCAGGTAGTACGGCAGCGAGAAGTCGAAACCGCCTTGGCTGGTCGTGCCGTAGGTCGGCATCAGGAAACCCGACTTGCGCTCTTTCTTGACCGGAAAGGTCATATAAGGCGACGCCAGGATCGGCACGTCCTTGAAATACAGCACGCCGTTGCGCGCCACGCCTTCGTTTTCGTCGAAGTCGATGTCGACCGTGTTGGCCTTGATGTACCAGGACGGGGTTTCGCAAGCGCAGCCGCTGTACGTCACCGTGTGCAGCCGCATCTGCGACTTGCTGAAGATGTCTGCATGTTCCGCCACGGCAAAACCGCCCGTGGCGCCCATCCAGAAATTGGGCTTTTCGACTTCGCCGGAATACTTGTCGACGTTGAACTTGGCGTTCGGGCCAGTCACTAGCGTGCCGTCGCGCATCATGCGCGCGCTGCCCTGGACGTCGAGGTCGCCCGTGTCCTTGCGGTAATTGATGCGGTCGCCCTTGATCACGCCGTCGATGCGGCGCACTTGCGCGCTGCCAGTCAAGGTCAGGTCGGAATCCGGGTCGCCTTCAATGCTGTCCGCCTCCATGTAGGCGGGAATGCTGTCGTCTGGCAGACGGTGGATCCGCAAGCCCGGCGACGTGCGCAATTGGGGTGCGGAAGTCGCCGCCGTGGCGGATGATGCAGCGGGGGACGACCCCTGGCTGCCTTGAGCCTGAACGGCCCCGGCGGCGACGCTGACAGCGGAGAGGATCAACCACCGAACCTTGCGCACGAGTGAAAACAGCCCTTTTCTACGATGGGAAATCCGGCATCGGCGGCGCAAAAAGGCCCCAATGCGAATGGAAACGAGCCGGTATTATAGAGAAGCCGCGCCATACGCCCAGCCTTATGTGCGCCGAACGTAAATTTCAGCAATATTGCCCTTCTGACACGGATCTTCTTTGAAAAACGATCACGACCCCCGCCTGGAGCAGATCCGCATCTGGCTGGAAAGCCTGCCGTCCAGCCTGAACCTGGCGATTCCCACCCTGCGTCCGGCCTCGGCCGACGCCAGTTTTCGCCGCTATTTCCGTCTGGACGCTGGCGAGCGCACCCTGATTGTCATGGACGCGCCGCCCGCGCATGAAGACTGCCGCCCGTTCCTGCATGTCGGCCAGCTGCTGGCGGACGCCGGCTTGAACGTGCCCAAGGTGCTGGCGCAAGACCTCTCGCAAGGCCTCTTGCTGCTGTCCGACCTGGGCGAACAGACCTATTACCAGCGGATCCAGGCCGGCCTGTCCGACAGCCAGCTGCAAACGATGTACCGCGAGGCGCTCGCGGCGCTGGTCCGCCTGCAACAGGCCCGCACGACCGGCCTGGCCAGCTACGACACGCCGCGTCTGGCCGACGAGCTCAAGCTCTTTCCCGAGTGGTACGTGCAGAAGCACCACGGCTTCACGCTGGACGACAAGACCGCGAATGCGCTGGAAAAGATCTTTGCGCTGCTGTCGGCCAGCAATGGCGGACAGGCGCAAGTGCTGGTGCACCGCGACTTCCATTCCCCCAACTTGATGGTCTGCGACCAGCCCCAGTACGGTCCGAACCCCGGCGTCATCGACTTCCAGGACGCGCTAGCCGGCCCCATCACCTACGACCTGGCGTCGCTGGTGACGGATGCGCGCACCACCTGGGAAGAGCCGCAGCAATTGGACTGGGCGATCCGTTACTGGGAAATGGCGCGCGCCGCCGGCTTGCCCGTAGAAGCCGATTTCGCCGACTTCCATCGCGCCTACGAATGGATGGGGCTGCAACGCAACCTGCGCATCCTGGGCGTATTCGCCCGCCTGAACCACCGCGACGGCAAGGCGCATTACCTGGCCCACATGCCGCGCGTGAACGGCTATGTGCGCCAGGTGGCTGAGCGTTACGGCGTGTTCGCGCCGCTGCTGCGCCTGCTGGACAAGCTGGACGACCGCCAGGTCAGCGTGGGATACACGTTCTGATGCGGGCCATGATTCTTGCCGCCGGGCGCGGTGAACGCATGCGCCCGTTGACCGACCGGCTGCCCAAGCCGCTGCTATCCGTCGGCGGCAAGCCGCTGATCGTCTGGCATCTGGAACGCCTGGCCGCGGCGGGTATCCATGACATCGTCATCAACCACGCCTGGCTCGGCCACGAGATCGAACGGGCGTTGGGCGACGGCAGCGCCTTTGGTGTCCGGATCCGCTATTCGCCCGAAAGCACGGCGCTGGAAACGGCGGGCGGCATTGCCAATGCCCTGCCCTTGCTGGGCAACGCCCCGTTCCTGGTCATGAATGGCGATGTCTGGTGTGACTGGAATCCCGCCGCCGCCCCGGCGCTGGCGGACAGCCTGCCCGACGGCGGCGCCTGGATGCTGATGGTGGACAACCCCGTCCAGCACCCGAACGGGGATTTCCACCTGGCGTCCGACGGCCGTCTGCTCGCCCAGGGCGAGCCGCGTTTGACCTACTCCGGCATCGCCGTCTACCATCCCTCGTTGTTTGCAACCGTCCCGCAAGGCGCGGCGATGCCCATGCTGCCGCTGTTCCGGCAGGCGATGGCCGATGGCCTTGCCCGCGGCGCCCGCCACACTGGCCGCTGGACGGACGTCGGCACGCCGCAACGGCTGGCCGATCTGGACGCCGAGCTGCGCGAAACCGCGCGTTGACGCTCACATATTTCACAATATCAAGGTGCGCAACCAGGCTTGTCCGCGCACCCAACCGCCCCGGCTAACGGGGTATTCTCTGACGCTTTGGCACGCGCGTGCGCCGCGCGGACAAGCACACACACAGGAAGTTTTCTAGGAATGGGGATGTTTGGAAGATCGCAACGGGCTGTATTCAAGCCCTCCGTATACCAACCCGGTCAACGCACGCGGCGCCTGCCGCGCTGGCTCGTCCTGCTGCTTGTGGGGATCGCCCTGGGTGCGGGCGGCGTGCTCTTCCTGCAAACCAACTACGGCCCGCAACGCCTGACCGTTGAGCAGTCCGAGTCGCTGCACAGCGAACTCAGCGCCTCCAACCTGGAGCGCCAGCGCCTGCAAACGCAGCTGGAAGAAGCCACCCAGCAACGCGACGCCAACAAGTCCGGCCACGAGAAGCTGACGTCGGACCTGGCCGAAGCCCGCGCCAAGATCGACACGCTGAACAAGGAACTGGTGCTGTTCCAGGACGCCATGCCCGCCGACCCGCGCGGCGGCAACCTGGGCATCCGCTCGGCCACGTTCAAGCGCGCCCCCGGCCAGCTGGATTACCAAGTGCTGGTCATGCGCGAAGAGCGCACCGGCGCCCCCTTCAAAGGCACGCTGACCTTCTCCATCGACGGCAGCTATTCCAACGGCCGCGCCGCCACCGTCACCCCGGAAGGCCCCACGCTCAATGTCGATCGCTACGACTACGCGCTGGGCCAGCTGAAACTGCCCGACGGTTTCACGCCGAAGGTCGTGGTGCTGCGCGTCATGGACGGCGCCCAGAAGCAACAGGCCATGCGTATCTACTACGTGCGCAACTAAGCCCGTCTGCTGCCACGCCGCAAGAAAGCCCGCCGATGATCCGGCGGGTTTTTTTTGCCTGTTCAGACTAGTTGCGCGCGCAACTTTCCAGGCATATAGTTGCGCAAACAACCAAATTCTGGAGACACGATGCCGCTGCCCTCACACGTTCCCGTCCTGATCGCCGGCGGCGGACCCGTCGGCCTGACCCTGGCCGCGCTGCTGGCCGAATACGGCATCGCGTCGCTGACCGTCGAGGCCGACGACGACTATTGCAGCGGCAGCCGCGCCATCTGCATCTCGCGCCGCTCACAGGAAATTCTGGGCTGGGCGGGCGCCGATGAACCGTTGAAAGCCACGGGCCTGGCCTGGACGGGCGGGCGCAGCTATTACCGCGATCGCGAAGTGCTGCACTTTGAAATGCCGCACGACCCGCTGCAACGCTACGCGCCGATGGTCAATATCCAGCAATACTCGGTCGAGGAATTTGCGCATCAGGCGATGCAGCGCCATCCTGGATTGGCCACGCTGCAATGGTCGGCGCGCGTGGCCGGGCTGCGTACGCACGCGGACGGCGTGGACGTCGACATCGACACCGGCGGCCAGCGCCAGACGGTACGCGCCGACTGGCTGATTGCCTGCGATGGCGGCCGCAGCACCGTGCGCGAAGCCATGGGGCTGAAGCTGGAAGGCATGCAGTACGAGGGCCGCTATGTCATCGTCGATATCGAACAGGCATCAGGCCGGCCGGTCGAACGCCTGGCGTGGTTCGACCCGCCCTCCAACCCCGGTTCTACTTTGCTGATGCATCGTCAGCCCGGCAATGTCTGGCGCGTGGACTATCAGATCCGCGACGACGAAGATCCCGACGAAGCTGTCAAACCCGAGAACGTGTTGCCGCGCGTGCAAAGCCATCTGGACATGATCGGGGAAACCGCGCCATGGAAGCCATTGTGGATTTCGGTCTACAACGCCAAATGTCTGACGCTGAACCAGTATCGTCACGGCCGCGTGCTGTTCGCGGGCGACGCCGGCCACCTCGTGCCCATCTTCGGCGTGCGCGGCCTGAACTCCGGCCTGGATGATGCGGGCAACCTGGCCTGGAAGCTCGCGTGGGTGCTGAAGCAGCAAGCGCCCGACAGCCTGCTGGACAGCTACAGCATCGAACGCGTGCATGCCACGCGCCAGAACCTGGCGTATGGCGCCAAGAGCACCGAATTCATGGCGCCGCCGGATTTCGGATTCCGTTTGTTGCGCGAGGCGGCGTTGCGTCTGGCGCTGAAAGACGACAGCGTGCGCTCGCTGATCAACCCGCGCCAATCCGCGCCCATCTCGTACGACGGCTCGCCGTTGAATCTACATGATGGCGCCCCCTGGGCGGGCCCCGCCGCCGCGCCCGGCCAACCCGCGCCCGACGCGCGTCTGCAAGACGGCGGCACGCCGCGCTACCTTACCGAGTGCTTTGGCCAGGGTTTCGTGGTGCTGGCGCTATCGCCCAGCGACGCCCTGGCGGCAGAACTGGACGCCCTGTCTGCCTCTACGCAAAGCGCATCGCATCCGCTGCGAGTGCTGCGCGCCGGCCCAGGCGGTTGGGACGATACGCACGGCCAGTTGGGACAGCGTTATGGTTCGGACGCAAACCTGGTTTATCTGTTGCGCCCCGATGGCTACGTGCTGGGCCGCTGGGCCGCCAGTGCAGCAGCCGGTGGCGATGCTGGTTCCGGTTCCGATGCCGCTGCCGACGCCGGCATCGATGCCACTTCCCTTTGCGCCACATTACGGGCCGCGCTCGCGCCGTACTACCCGTCGATCGCTCACTTCAAAGGCCAAGCATGAACCACGATGAACTGGATCAGGTCTACACCCACATGGCACAGGCGCTGACGCGCGTGGGCGAATCACAAGCGCCGCTGTTCCTGTCGATCTTGGGCTTGTCGCTGCTTAGCCGCCAGCCTGACGCAGACACCGCGCTGGCGCTGCTTGAGCAAGCGGAACGCGCGTGCCGGGGCGACGGTGCTGCGGACAGGAATACCACCGGAGCCATTTCCGGGACCGGCATGGACGCCGGCACCGACACCATCACCGGCAGCGCAACGTGACGCAAAAAAACATAAAGCCGCGAGTCATCGACCACCCCGCCGCAGACACGCCCGCGCTCGAACGCTTCCTGACCTATCGCCTGCACGTGCTCAACAAGATCACCGACCGCGACACGAACCGTGCCTATCTGGCGGACTGCGGCATTCCTTTAGGTGAAGCGCGCTGCCTGGCAGCGATCGGACGCTACGCGCCCTTGTCCGTCAACGACCTGGCGCTGGCGGCGAACCTGGACAAAGGCCAGGCCAGCCGATCCGCGCAGGCGCTGGTGGAACGCGGCCTGGTCGAGAAAACGCTGTCGGCCTCGGATGGCCGTGGCGTGGTGCTGGCGCCCACGCCGCAAGGCATGGCGCAGTACCAGCAAGTCATCGCATTGATCGCGCGGCGCAATGAAGAAATCTTCGGGTGCCTGGACGCCAGCGAGCAGCAGGCGCTAGGGCAGATGCTCGATCGCCTGATCGAGCATCAGCAAGCACGCGAAGCCGGCTAGGCCGTCGCGGCCACCCAAGGCGGCTACGCGTCGGCCTTGGGTGCCGTGGCGCCCAATTGCTGGGCCGCCTCGTCCATGAACTGCGCCATGCGCACGTCCAGCTCCGTCACGCCGCCAGCATCGTGCGTGGTCAGCGTCACGTCCACCCGGTTGTAAACGTTAGTCCACTCCGGATGGTGGTTCAGCTTTTCCGCAAACATCGCCACGCGCGTCATGAAGCCGAACGCGGCATTGAAATTGGGAAAGCGGAACCGCTTTTCGATGGCGTCGCGCATGGCCACGGCCTGCCAGCCAGTCAGCGCAGCAATGGCAATGTCAGTGCCGATGCGGGCGGGAGGAAACATGCTCATGGCGCAACCTTATTGCTTGACCGCGTACAGATAGATTTCAACGCGCCGGTTCAAGGCGCGGCCCTCGGCGGTCGCGTTATCGCCAATCGGGTCATTCGGCCCGCGCCCTTCCACCGTCAGGCGGCCAGCGTTGACACCCTGCTTGGCCAGATAATCCGTCACGCTTTTCGCGCGGTTCACCGACAGCGTCTGGTTATGCGCCAGCGCACCCGTGCTGTCCGTATGGCCCACCACCTTGGCCCGCAATTCCGGATGCTGATTCAGCGAACGCGCCACGCTGTCCAGCACCGGCAGCAACGCCGGCTTGAGCTGCGTCTTGTCCGTATCGAACGACACGCCGCTCGGAATATTGACCTTCAGACTGCCGTCGGGCATTTCCACGACGTCGATGCCCAGCGACGAGGCGCCGGAACTTTGCACGTCCTCCTTGACCACCTTCCAGTTGTAGCCCACCAGGCCGCCCGCCACCGCACCGATGCCCGCGCCGATCGCCGCACCCTTGCCGTGCCCGATCAGCGCGCCAATGCCAGCGCCCAACGCCGCGCCCGCGCCCGTACCGACAGCGGTATTCGTTTGCTGTTGCGTCGCGCAACCGGCCAGCAGCACGCCCGCGGTCGCAAGCACGGC
>CAJYKY010000210.1 GCA_913775005.1 uncultured Achromobacter sp. | reverse complement strand
GCCGCGACTACGACCACACCGGCCGTGTCGACCTGCGCGCCATCCGCGATGCCGCCATCGTTCCCGGCGCCGACTATTACCTTTGCGGCCCCGCGCCGTTCATGGCGGCGCAGCGGGCGGCGTTGCTGGAGCTGGGCGTGGCCGCTGAGCGCATCCACGCCGAGGCTTTTGGCAGCGGCGGCGCGCCTGCCTGAGCGGTGTATGCTGGCGGCCTGACTTGGGTAGCCTGACTTGGGCTGCCGCTTGCCGGGCTGCCAGCGGCCCCCGCCACATCCACCATGCAACTGACCCGATTCACCGACTTCGGCCTGCGCGTCCTGATGTATTTGACGCAATGCCGCGACCGGCCCGCCGCCGTCACCATTCCCGAAATCGCGGAGCGGTTCGCCTTGTCGCGCAACCACCTGGTGAAGGTGGTGCACTTCATGTCGCAGCGGGGGTGGATCAGCACGTCGCGCGGCAAGGGCGGGGGGATGAGCCTGGCGCGGCCGGCAGAGCAGTATCGGCTGGGCGACCTGATCCGCGAGCTGGAACAGCAGGGGCCACTGATCGATTGCCGCGAACCGCCCTGTGCGCTGGATGGCGTGTGCCATCTGTCGGGCGTGCTGGCGCAGACCCTCAACGCGTTTTACGACGCGCTCAATCGCCACACGCTGGCCGATCTGGTGCGCGATCCTACCGCCGCCGCCATCATCAAGCTGCACCGCGTCGCCTGAATGCGGACATGATGTTTTGTTATGGATGCTGCGGCGTTTGGCATTTGCCGACGCCGCCGCACGCGTTTCAGAATAGGGGACTTCTCCGTTTTCTGGGACACAGGTATGCGTGTTTGCGTCATCGGAGCGGGCGTCGTGGGTGTGACGTCCGCTTATTTTCTGGCGCGTCAGGGGCACGACGTGGTGCTGGTGGACAGCCAGGCGCGTCCGGCCGAGGTGTCCAGCTACGCCAACGGCGGGCAGCTCAGTTATAGCTACGTGGCCCCGCTGGCCGGGCCGGGCGTGCTACCCAGCGTGCCCGGCTGGCTGCTGCGCGCGGATTCCCCGCTGCGCTTCCGGCCCCGGCTGGACCTGCATCAATGGCGCTGGTGCCTGCAATTCGCATTGGCGTGCCGCGCATCGGTGGCCAAGGCGTCCACGGCGCAACTGCTGGGCTTGTCCTACCTTAGCCGCGACGTCATGCACGCCTTGCTGGCACAGGAAAATCTGGATTTTGGCCATCTGAAAAACGGCAAGCTGATCGCGTATCGCAGCGCTGCGCTGCTGGAAAAAGCGCGCGCGCTGGTCGCATATCAGGCTGGCCATGGCGCGCAGCAGCAAGTGCTGGATGCCGCGCAAACGCTGACCATGGAACCGGCGCTGGCGGCCATGGGCGGCAAGCTGGCTGGCGCCATCTACACGCCCAGCGAAGAGGCGGGAGACTGCCGCCAGTTCACCGAAGCGCTGTTTGACCGCCTGCAATCCATGAGCAATGTGGAATGCGCCATGTCGAACCCGGTCGCGGGCTTGCAGCGCGAAGGGCGCCGCATCGTCGCCGTGAACACGCGCGCGGGCGATATCGGCGCGGACGCGGTGGTGCTGGCCACTGGCATCGGCACGCGCAGCTTGCTGAAACCGCTGGGGCAGGACGTCCCGCTGTATCCGCTCAAGGGCTACAGCCTTAGCGTGCCGTTAGCCGACGACGATGCCGTGGCCCCCCGCATCAGCGTCACGGATTACGAACGGCGCATCGTGTACGCGCGGGTGGGCGGCGTGTTGCGCATCGCAGCCATGGTCGACATCGGCAGCGCCAACGCCGACATCGACCCGGCGCGCGTGGACTTGCTGAAGCGGCAGGTTCACGAAGCGTTTCCGTCGCTGGACTTGCGTCAGGCGATCCCGTGGGCGGGCTTGCGTCCGGCCACGCCTACCGGCAAGCCGCTGATCGGCCGCAGCGAGGCGGCCGACAACCTGTGGCTGAACGTGGGTCAGGGCGCGCTGGGGTTCACGCTGGCCTGCGGCAGCGCGGCGCTGTTGACGGCGCAGATGGCCGGGCTTGAATTGCCGTTGGACCCCGCGCCGTTCCTGCCCTGATCGCAGCGGCGCATGGCAATGTCCATTTCAAGAGGGTCAGTGCCTTTTCATCGGGAGACGGGCGGGCAAGCACTCAATACGATTGCGTTCGCCTTCCGGTGACGGCGCTTTCAAGCGGCCGCACGCCGGGGGCGTCGACCCCTTTCCTGCGAGTGCACACACCATGTCCTACTTATTTCCGTTGTTCGCCATCTTGTTCTGGGCGGGCAACGTCATCGTGTCCAAAATGGCGGCCAGCGCCATTTCCCCCACTGCCATCACGTTCTACCGGCTGGTGCTGGCGCTGTTCCTGATGGGCCTGTTCACCGCCCGCCCGGCCTGGCGCAACCGCCGCGTGATATGGCGGCACTGGCCCAAGCTGGCCTTGTATGGCGCGCTGTCGTCGGCGGTGTTTCAGGCGCTGTCCTATCGCGCCGCCGAAACCACCACGGCCACCAATATGGCCATCCTGACGGCGTTGATTCCGTTGCTGAGCATGCTGCTTAGCGTGGTGATCCTGCGTGATCCCCTGACGTTGGGCATGGCCGTGGGCGGCGTGCTGTCGTTTCTGGGGCTGCTGTATTTAGTGGGGCAGGGCGACATGCTTAGCGTGTTCCAGCATGGCGTGCATTTGGGCGATGCCTTGATGCTGATGGCCGCCTTGTCGTACGCGCTGTATGGCGTGTTGCTGCGGCATTGGAAGGTGCCGGTGCCGGCCTGGCAGTCCACCTTTGTGCAGTCGATTTTTGCGCTGATCTACATGCTGCCCTTGTACTGGCGCGTGCCGGCCGCGCAGGCGGCGCTGGACGTCAAGACGATTCCGCTTATTTTGTATGCGGGCATTTTCTCGTCGGTGCTGCTGTCGTACCTGTGGATCGAGGGCGTGCATCGCTTGGGGCCCAACCGTTGCAGCATCTTCATCAACCTTTTGCCGCTGTTCACGGCGGTGGCTGCCTTCGTCATGCTGCGCGAGCAACTGCATGCCTATCATCTGCTGGGCGGCGCGGTGACGTTGGCGGGCGTGCTGCTTGCGCAAACGGTGCAGCGCCCGCTGTTCGGCTCCGCTGGCGCGATTCACGGACGTTCAATACAGGCGCGTTCCGCCCAGCCATAGTGCGGTGCTCTAGCGGAGCACTCATGAGCATTTTTCAACGAACCACCATCGCGCTGGCGCGCAGCCCCTGGATGGGCAGCGCGATGCGCGCGGTGGCGGCGCGCACGTCGCTGGCGCGGCGCTTTGTCGGCGGCGCGGACGTGGCCGCCGCCGTCCAGACGGCGCTAAGGCTGCGCGAGGCGCACGGCATCCGGGCGTCGCTGTTCTACCTGGGCGAATACGTGGCCGACCCCGGCGCCATCGAGCACAACGTGCAGCAGGCGCTGGACGCCTGCCGCGCGCTGGGCGCGGCGGGGCTGGACGTGCACGTGTCGGTGGACCCCACCGCCATCGGCTACATGGCCAGCGATGCGCTGGGCGCTGAAAATGCCCGGCGAATCGGGCAGGG
>CAJYKY010000209.1 GCA_913775005.1 uncultured Achromobacter sp. | reverse complement strand
GGTGGCTCGCAATCGCTGTTCGTCAACGCCGCGACCTGGGGTCTGATGATCACCGGCAAGCTTGTGGCGGTGAGCAGCGAGCAGTCCTTGTCCAAGGCGCTGACGCGCCTGATCGGCAAGGACTGCTCGCTGCTCACCGCCACAAGCTTGCCGGTGATCATCAGACCCCAGGTCGCGGCGTTGACGAACAGCGATTGCGAGCCACCCATGTGCGACTTCCAATCGCCACGGGCCACCTTGTCGCGGATCAGCGCATCGCGCGTGGCGCGGTCAGGAATACGCAGCAGCGCTTCGGCCAGGCACATCAGCGTCACGCCTTCCTGGCTGGACAGCGAGAATTCCTGAATCAACCCTTCCACCCCGCCGCCGGTGCGCTTGCCGCGCAGCTTCTTGACGAGGTCCGACGCCATCGCGTGCACCTTTTCAAGATTGGGCACGCGGGCCTGGCCCAGCAAGAGCGGAACGCATTCAGGTTCGGGGCGGCGATACGCGGCGGTGATCGCCGCGCGCAGCACCGATTGCGGCTGCACGTCCTGGCCAAACTCGTAGAACGGCGGCGTCGGCGCGGCGTGGGGATCTGCGGCTTCGTCATCGGCCGCGGTATCCATGCCCAGATGCGACATCTCGGCGGGCAGATGGCCGCGCTCGATCTTGTCCAGGTAGGAAAGAATCGCCTGCTTGTGCAGCCAATGCGGGGTGCAATTGAGCTTGTTCGCGGCGGCTTTCAGGCGGTCGCGGAGGGCGTCGTCGACTTTAACGCCGAGGGTCGTGCTGGCCATAAGAGATTGCTTCCTGTCGCATGGCAAAGGTGATACTGGATTCGAACGAATCCCAGCATGGGTAGGACCGTATGCTAGACAGGTTGCAACCGGGTTTGTATTAAGGTTAACCCTAGGTTGTAGAAGGTTAACCAGTTGAGATGCTAGGGTTTATCCCAGAAAGTGGCGTAAACCGCTGGGCGCTGCTCAGTCTTTTAGGGCGGAGCAACCCAGCATCTGCACTGAGGCCGAACCCGACGGGGTTTGACCCCGGATGGCCGACGCCATGACACCCGCCAAGCTCACGACCGCGCGCTGCTGCGCGGCGATCAGGGCGGGAATGCCCGATTCCGTCACGTTCTCGGTGACGACGCTGCGGCACAACAGCCCCGCACCCGGCATGTTGACGGGCCGCACGCGCCAGGTCGCGTCCAACTGCGCCAGGCTGCCGGACACCAGCTCGAAACGCTGCACGTCCGTCTGCACCCGCCATACCGGCGCGCCCGGCCCGGGCTTGACGGCCTGCACGTCCAGCGCGCCCAACTCGCGTTTCAGCGCATCCGACAAGGCGCTGCGCAGCTCATCGCCCAGCGGCGAACTCCAGCGTTCGGAATACAGCGCCGACACGCTGCCGTCGCCGGTGCGCACCATCAGCTGCGGCTGGTCGGCCTGCGTGGACAGGGTGACCCCCTGCACTTCAATCAAATACGGCGCCGGCGCGGTGGTGGCGGCTGTTGCGGGAGCTGCCGGCCCTTGCAGGGTGTAGTAATGCACGGGCGGCGAAGAGCCGCAGCCCGCCAGCACGGCGGCCAGCGCCAGCCCGGACAGAACAGGACGCAAGGGCGAGGTAAAAGTCATGGTCATGGTTTAGTTCCTGACGGGGCCTGAGCCGGGAATCGGGTCGTTGCCACGGCCGCGCAACAGGGCTTCGGGGTTCGATTGCAGGAAGTCGGCCAGGGCGCGCAGCGAACGCGCCGCGCGCGACAGCTCTTGCATCGCCTTTTCGGTATTGACCGGCAAGGACGCATCCGAAGCCAGCATCGCGTTGATATTGGCCATCGATTCCCGCGCCTGCTTGAGCATGTTCTGGGCTTCCGGTGCCACCTGCTTGTCCAGGCGGTTCATCAGCTTGGACGTGCTGGCCAGCGTGGTGCGCAGGTCTTCGCCAATCTTGTCGAACGGAATCTTCTCGATCTTGGCAACGATGTTGCTGACCTGCTGTTGCAGCTGATCCAGGTTGCCCGGAATGGTCGGGATCACCGCCGGATTCGACGGTTTGAAGTCCACCGGCTTGGCGTTCGGGAAGTTGTCCAACACCACATACAGCTGGCCTGTCAGCAGGTTGGACGTGCGCAGCTGCGCGCGCAGCCCGTACTTGATCATCACGCCCAGCAGCCGGTTGCCGGCCT
Organism: uncultured Achromobacter sp.; assembly: GCA_913775005.1. Taxonomy (GTDB): domain Bacteria; phylum Pseudomonadota; class Gammaproteobacteria; order Burkholderiales; family Burkholderiaceae_B; genus Achromobacter. Next base: position 1,435 of record CAJYKY010000209.1, on the reverse strand, counting down.
CGTCGCCATCCTTGATGGCGCGTTCACGCACTTCTTCATACACGCGGCCCAGACGCTCCGGATACAGCGTGGCGTCCACGATCGAGTAGAAGCGCTTGGTCTCCGGGTCGAAGTCCAGGTTGATCTGCGTGACGTTGCCCAGCGTGATGCCGCTGAAATCGATGGGCGCGCCCACCGCCAGGCCACGGATCGATTGGTCAAAGCGCATGCGGATCGGGAAGGCTTCGCCGTCGGGGTTGGCCTTGGCGGCCGATTCCGTCGCGTACAGATCAAAGGTGGTATCCGCCTTGGCCACGGTGCTGCCGTCGCGTGCGCTTTGCACCGGTTCGAACGCCACGCCGCCCACCGCCATCGACACCAGCGATTGCGTACGCACCTTCAGGCCGTCGGCATTAACGCTGAAGTCCACGCCGCTTGCATTCCAGAAACGCGTGCCGTTGGTCACGAATTTGTCGTTGGGCGCGTCCACGAACACTTCCACGTTGACCGCCGTGCCGGTCTTGTCCAGCTCATAGCCGATCACGCGGCCCACGTTGATGCGGCGGAAGTACACGGGCGAGCCGATATCCAGCGAACCCAGGTCCGAGGCGCGCAGCTTGAAGCGCTTGCCCGCGCGGTCATGCGTGACAGCGGGCGGAATCTCCAGCCCTTCGAAGCTGAACTTGGTGGCCTTGGCCGACCCGTTCTTGCCTTCGCTGGCGTCCACGCCGATGTAGGCGCCCGACAACAGCGTGCCCAAACCCGACACGCCGCTCACGTCCAGCCGCGGCCGGACCACCCAGAAATTCGTGCCTTCGCGCGCCAGGTCCGACACGTCTTTGGACAGCGCAGCCTGCACCACCACTTTGCTGCGGTCGGCGTTGAATCCAATCGATTTCACCGTGCCGATGTTCACGTCTTTGTAGCGCAGCTGCGTCTTGCCCACTTCCAGCCCTTCGGCCGTGTTGAACGAAATGGAGATATCCGGCCCCGCCTGCATCCAGGTCCGCACCACAAGCGAAATACCCATCAGCGCCGCCACAATAGGCACCAGCCAGATCCACGAGATCCGGCTTTTCTTTTTACGCGAGATGGCCGGCGATTTGAACTTCTCGTCACCGGTTTCGGGCGTTGGGTCGGACATCTACTTTCCTTTTTTATTCTTAAGCGGAAATCATGGCAGCCCTATTTCGGGCTACCCCACTTCCTTGCCTGCCATAGGCGCCGCGTGTTGTGCGGTGTGCGCATGCGCGCCGCCGCCTTCCACCTCGGGCATATCGACCTCGCTTTCGCCTTCCAGATCCCAGCTGCGGCGCAGGTCAAAACTCATGGCGGCCAGCATCGTCAGGATCACCACCACGCCGAAGGCAGCCGCGCCCCCTCCGGCAGAGATTTCCATCAGTCCCTGAAAATCAGCCAGGGCCGCCAGCAATATAACGACAAAAACATCCAGCAT
>CAJYKY010000208.1 GCA_913775005.1 uncultured Achromobacter sp. | reverse complement strand
TCACGCTTGTCCGCGCTGATCAGCAAGCCTTCGCCTGCCCGCAGCGCCACCGCCTCGCTGGTGGCCAGTTCCGCGCCGTGACCCAGATCCGACAAGCGTTCGTTGTCGCGCTGCTGCTTCAAGTGGCCCAGGTTCAACCGCGCCTCGGCCTGCGTGGTCGACGCCGTCAAACGCGATTGCCCCGGCGTGTCGTCCTGCACCAGCTGGTTGTAGCCGCCCATGCCCTGCCCGCTTTCGGCCAGCGCCTGCGTCTTGAAGCCCGACATCACCACGTTGTGCGCATGCCCTGCCTCGCTGCCCGCAAACCACGCCGGCGCATTGCCCGTGGCCTTGGCCGCGCCGCCCTGCACCTGGTTGTTGGCGGCATTCTCGGTGCCTGCACCGTTGTACAGCGCGCCCACCACCACCGGACGGTCGATATCGCCATGCAGGAATTGCACCAGCACTTCCTGCCCCAGCCGAGGCACGAAGTGGCCGCCCCAATCCGACCCTGCCACCGGCTCGGCCACGCGCACCCACGTGCCCAGCGCATCGCTGGCCGGCGCGTTGTCTTCGCCTGCGGGATGATCCTGACGATTGCTGGACGCGCTGCCGCGCTGCCAATGAAACTGGATCTTGATGCGATGGTCGCGGTCGGTGTGCACGGGGTCGCTGGCGCCCACCACCAGCGCCGTCTGCGCGCCATGCACGGTGGGTCGGGGATGCAAGCGTGCGCCGTGGCCATCAACCGTGCTGGGGCGGTACTCCAGCGTGGCGGCAATCGCCTCGAACCGGTTGCGATAGAAATCCGCATCGCCACCTTCGGCCCGGCTCTGGCCTTGGGCTTGGGCTTCCTCTGGCTCGCCCAGCGCGTCCGCCACCGCCCGCCCCAGGCTTTCATCAAAATTGTTGCGGGCCTGATGCTCGATGCGCAGCACCACGAAATCCGCGCCCGCCCCCTGCGACGGCCCGAAGTGACCCGTCAGCGTGAAGCGTTGCCCGGGCGCCAACGTGCGCGCGGTGCCCTCGCCTTCAAACAACGCCTGCCGCACGCGCTGCGCCGCCAAGGCGTTGTGCGCCAGCCGCTCGCCCTGCGCGCTGTCTTCAAACAGATACTGGCCGGGGTAGTCGGAATCGGCCAGCTCCATCGCGTTGGGCAGCTTGTCTTCGACTTGCGCGCTGACCCGCCGCGCCTGCATCGCCCGGTAATCCCACGTGGCCAGTCTCACGGCATTGGTGCGCCACGTGCGGCGCTGGCGCCAGGTCTGGATCGTGTCTTCGGTTTCGGTCGCGTCCGCGCGCTGGAACTTGATGCTGTCTTGCGGTCCGGCTTCGAACGCGCCGTTGTGGTCGGCGATGACGACGGTATGGCCGCCCGGCGCGCCCTCTCCCGCCTCGTGCTCCACCCAATAGAACAACCCCTCTTCGGCCAACAGGCGTTCGACGAAGGCGTAATCGGTTTCGCGGTATTGAATGGTCAGGCTGCGCTTGGCGTAGGCATCGCGGTCCTTCACTTCCCAGCGCCATTGCACTGCCACCGCGCCCTGCCCGTTGTAGTCGCCAAACACGCTGTCCACGATGTCGATCACCGACATATCCTGGAACGCAAAGCTGTCGCGCCGCTGGCGCAGCAGCGCGAGCCACGGCTCGATGCGCAGCCGGTAGCGCGCGAAGCCACCGTTGGCGCCTTCAAAGCGCGCTTCTGACACCAGCCCGCACCAGGCGCGATGCGCATCTCGGCCCAAGGCCGTTTGCAGCTTCACCTGCGCCGGTTGCCCGATCAGCGACTTCAGCGGAATGTGCGCATCGTCCGACAGCGCATCCAGCACCAGCACAAAGCCGCCATCGCTCAGTTGTTCCGTGCCGGCAAGCCGCTCGGCCAGCAGCTTGTCCTGGCCTAGCGGCGTGCACAGGTCTAGCAGGCGATCGGCCTGCGTGAAGCCTGCGCCCAACGGGCTGGCGGCGGCAAGTGTTTGAGCCATGTTGGCGTAACCCCTTAGTCTTGATCAGCTCATGCGGAAACGGAATTCGCCGTTCTTGCCCGCACCAACGCGAATCTTGGCAATCGCCTCACCCTGCGCCATGCGGCCAAGTACCTGCTCGGCAATCTCCGGCAACAGCGCGCCGTTAAGAATGTGGTCGACGTTGCGCGCGCCCGTGTCCACCTCGGTGCAGCGCGCCAGCACCGCCTCGACCAGCGCCTCATCCCACTCGAATACCGCGCGGTGCGTCGCGGCCACGCGGCGCGCGATGCGGCCCAGCTTCAGCTCGATGATGTGCGCCAGCGCGTCGTCGTCCACCGGGAAATACGGAATGGTCTTCATGCGGCCCAGGAAGGCGGGCTTGAACGCCTTGTACAGCTGCGGCATCAGCAGCTCGGACAGGGCGTCCGGCGTCGGACGTTCCTCGGCGGGCTTGTTCAGGCAGGCCTGCATGATGGCGCTGGAACCAACGTTCGACGTCAGGATGATGAGCGTGTTGCGGAAATCGATTTCGCGCCCTTCCGCATCGTCCATCACGCCTTTGTCAAAGACCTGGAAGAACAGCTCCAGCACATCGGGGTGCGCCTTTTCAATCTCGTCCAGCAGCACCACGCTATAGGGCTGACGCCGCACGGCTTCGGTCAACACGCCGCCTTCGCCATAACCCACGTAGCCCGGCGGCGATCCCTTCAAGCCCGAAATGCTGTGGGCTTCCTGGTATTCGCTCATGTTGATCGTGACCAGCTTGCGCTCACCGCCATACAGGATGTCGGCCAGCGCCAGCGCGGTCTCGGTCTTGCCCACGCCCGACGGCCCCACGAACAGGAACACGCCCTTGGGCTTGTCCGGATCTTCCAGGCCGGCGCGCGCGGTGCGCACGCGCTGTGCGATGGCATCCAGCGCGTGGTCCTGGCCGATCACGCGTTCGGCCAGCAGCGGCTGCAATTGCAGCACGGTGCGGATTTCGTCGTTGACCATGCGGCCCAGCGGGATGCCGGTCCAGGCCGAGATGATCTCGGCCACGATCTGCGCGTCCACGCAGGCGGGCACCAGGGGCTGTTCGCCTTGCAATGCACGCAGCTCGTCCATCAAGCCAGCAAGACGCTGCTGTTCGGGGGTAAGCGGCGCCGCTTGCGCGGCTTTACGACGTGCCGAGGAGGCGGGCGATGCCGCTGAAGCCGCCGCTTTCGAAGCGCCTGCGTCTGAACCGCCTGCCGCCGCCGCGTTCGCCCCTTCCTGCTGCGGCGCCTCCAGCTCAGCGCGCAGGGCGTGTATCCGTTCCACCAAGCCCATCTCCGCCGCGTGGCGGGCCTCGGCGTCGGCCAAGGTCTGCTTGACCGTCTCGATCTCGCCGCGCAGCTCATCCAGCCGCGCGTGCGCCGTGCCCGTGGCCGCTTCGCGCTGCAACGCCGTCTGTTCAGCCTCAAGACGCGTCAGGCGATGCCGCGCATCGTCAATCAGGGCCGGCGTGGCGCTGCGGCCCAAGGCCACGCGCGCGCAGGCCGTGTCCAGCACGCTGACGGCCTTGTCGGGCAATTGGCGGCCGGTGATGTAGCGGTGCGACAAGCGCGCTGCCGCGCTGATCGCCTCGTCCAGAATGCGCACGCCAAAATGGCTTTCCATCAACGGCGCCATGCCGCGCAGCATCGATGCCGCCAGCGTTTCGTCCGGCTCTTCCACCTTGATGACCTGGAAGCGGCGCGCCAGCGCGGCATCCTTTTCAAAATACTTTTTGTACTCGCTCCACGTGGTCGCCGCGATGGTGCGCAGCTCGCCGCGCGCCAAGGCGGGCTTGAGCAAATTGGCCGCATCGTTCTGCCCCGCCTGTCCGCCCGCGCCGATCATGGTGTGCGCTTCGTCGATGAACAGAATGATGGGCGACGGGCTTTGCTTGACCTCGTCGATCACGTTCTTCAAGCGGTTTTCAAATTCGCCCTTGACGCTGGCGCCGGCCTGCAACAGCCCCATGTCCAGCGTGCGCAGCGTCACATCGGCCAGCGCAGGCGGCACGTCGCCGCCCACGATGCGCAGCGCCAGCCCCTCGACCACTGCCGTCTTGCCCACGCCCGCCTCGCCGGTCAGGATGGGGTTGTTCTGGCGGCGCCGCGTCAGGATGTCGATCATCTGGCGGATCTCGGCATCGCGCCCGATCACCGGGTCGATCTTGCCTTCGCGTGCGCGCTCGGTCAGGTTGGTGGTGTATTGGTCCAGCGCGGGCGTGGCCGACAAGGCGGGCGCGGGCTGGCCGGCCTCGCCTTGCGGTGCCGCGCCATCGGCAAAGCCCACGGCCTGGCCGGCCTCTTCCGAACCTTCCGTCAAGGCGGCAAAGTCATGCTTTAACGCATCCAGCCGGAACGACTCGAACAAGGTCGATCCACGCCGCGCGAGCTGCGCCAGGTCAGGTTCGGTCAACAGCGCCAGCAGCAGATGGCCCGAGCGGATGCGCGTGGTCTGCGTATCCAGCGAGGCGATCAGCCACGCGTGTTCGAACAGCTTGGGCAAGTGCGGCGAGAACACCGGCGTGCGCGTGTTGCCATTCTTGAAGCGGCCGATCTCCGCCTTCAGGTCCGCCTCCAACGCATCAGGCTTGATGTGGCAACGCCGCGCGATGATGCTCACATCGCTGGCCGGCTTTTCCAGCAAGGCCAAAAACAGATGCTCCAGATCCACTTCGTAATGGCCTTGCGCCATGCACAGGCTGGCGGCGCGTTCGGCGGCCTGACGGCAGGTCTGGTTCAGCTTTCCGATCAAGGTCTTCAGCGGTGTAGCCATGAGTCTCTGATTCTTATGGGGTCAATGAATGGTGTGCAGTTCGTAGCTGGCGTCATCGCGATCCGCTTCTGCCGCCTCGGTGCACAGAAAAGAGTTCCAGCCCAGGCGCACGTCTCCGCCCCCGCCCAGCTGGCTGGGCGTGACGCTTTCGCGCGCCAGCACCAGGCGCACTTCGTATTCGAAGGTCATGCCGCCAAACATCGTCAGCAGCTTTTCCAAGGCCTGCGCGCGGTCGCCGCCCGGCAGGAAATCGGTGAAGGCCTGGCCCGACAAGGGGCCGATCCACAGACGGATGCGCAGGTCGCGCTGCCAGATGCGGTCGCCAGCCAGCGCCGACACGCCCAGCACCGCACCCGGGTGTCCCAGCTGCGTGCGGT
>CAJYKY010000207.1 GCA_913775005.1 uncultured Achromobacter sp. | reverse complement strand
AAATCGACCTTGGCCGATCGCTTGATCCAGCGCTGCGGCGGGTTGGCGGATCGCGAAATGTCGGCGCAGGTTCTCGACTCCATGGAGATCGAGCGCGAGCGCGGCATTACCATCAAAGCCCAGACGGCCGCCCTGCATTACAAGGCAAAGGACGGCAAGATCTACAACCTGAACCTGATCGACACCCCGGGGCACGTCGACTTCTCGTATGAAGTCAGCCGCTCGCTGTCGGCGTGCGAAGGCGCACTGCTGGTAGTGGACGCTTCCCAAGGCGTGGAAGCGCAGACGGTGGCCAACTGCTACACCGCCATCGAACTGGGTGTGGAAGTGGTGCCCGTGCTGAACAAGATGGACTTGCCGCAGGCGGATCCCGAAGGTGCGCGCCAGGAAGTTGAGGACGTGATCGGCATCGACGCCTCGGACGCGGTGCTGGCCAGCGCCAAGACCGGCATGGGCATCGACGAAATCCTGGAAACCATCGTGGCCCGCGTGCCGGCGCCCAAGGGTGACCCGGATGCGCCGTTGCAAGCCCTGATCATCGACTCGTGGTTCGACAACTACGTCGGCGTGGTCATGCTGGTGCGCATCATCAATGGTGTGCTCAAGCCCAAAGACAAAATCCTGTTGATGGCCTCCGGCGCCACCCATCTGTGCGAGCAGACCGGTGTGTTCACGCCCAAGTCGCAACAGCGCCCGAATCTTTCGGCAGGCGAGGTCGGCTTCATCATCGCCGGCATCAAGCAGCTGGAAGACGCCAAAGTAGGCGACACCGTCACGCTGGCCAACAAGCCGGCCGCGGCCGCGCTGCCGGGCTTCAAGGAAGTGAAGCCGCAGGTGTTCGCCGGCCTGTACCCGGTGGAAAGCTCCGAATACGACCAGCTGCGCGATTCGCTTGAAAAGCTCAAGCTGAACGACGCCGCGCTGATGTTCGAACCCGAAGTGTCGCAAGCGCTGGGCTTCGGTTTCCGCTGCGGCTTCCTGGGTCTTTTGCACATGGAAATCGTGCAAGAGCGCCTGGAGCGCGAATTCGACATGGACATCATTACCACCGCGCCGTCGGTGGTGTATGAAGTCGAGCAGCGCGATGGCTCCGTGATTACCGTGGAAAGCCCGTCGCGCATGCCGGAAGTGGGCAAGATCCAGGACATTCGCGAACCCATCGTGAAGGTCACGCTGTTCATGCCGCAAGACTATGTCGGCCCGGTCATGACCCTGTGCAACAACAAGCGCGGGTCGCAGGTCAACATGAGCTATCACGGCCGTCAGGTTCACCTGGTGTACGAGATTCCGCTGGCCGAAATCGTGCTCGACTTCTTCGACAAGCTGAAGTCGGTGTCGCGCGGCTATGCGTCGATGGACTATGAATTCCTTGAGTACCGCTCGGCCGATGTGGTGCGCGTGGATCTGCTCATCAACAACGACCGCGTTGATGCGCTGGCCGTCATCGTTCACCGCAGCAACGCGCGCCATCGCGCACGTGACGTCGTGACCCGCATGCGTGGCCTGATCCCGCGCCAGATGTTCGACGTCGTCATCCAGGCTGCGATCGGCGCAGAAATCATTGCGCGTGAAAACGTGAAGGCATTGCGTAAGAACGTGCTGGCCAAGTGCTACGGCGGCGATATCTCGCGCAAGAAGAAGCTGCTTGAAAAGCAGAAGGCCGGCAAGAAGCGCATGAAGCAGGTGGGTAGCGTTGAGATTCCGCAGGAGGCGTTCCTGGCCATCCTGCAAGTGGAAGACAAATAGAACCAAAAGAAGGCGGTTAGCTGATGAGTTGGAACTTTGCCCTGATCCTGTTTGTTCTGCTGGTCTTGACCGGCGTCATCTGGGTGCTTGATCTGGCGGTGCTGCGGCGTGGCCGTGAAGCACGGGCGCAAGCGGCAATGGCGCAGTACGATGCGGCCCTGATCGGAGATGCCCAGGAAGCCGAGAAGCTGCGCCGCGAAGCCGGCGACGCCGCGCGCCGCGTGCCGTGGTGGATCGAATACGCGGTCAGCTTCTTTCCCGTCATTCTGTTCGTGTTCATGCTGCGTTCGTTCGTGGTGGAGCCGTTCCGTATTCCGTCGGGTTCCATGCTGCCCACGTTGCAGTCTGGCGACCTGATCCTGGTGAACAAGTTCAGCTATGGCCTGCGCCTGCCGGTCATCGACAAGAAGGTCGTGGACATCGGCAAACCGCAACGCGGCGACGTGTTCGTGTTCCGTTATCCGGTGGATCCTGACGTTGATTACATCAAACGCGTGGTCGGTTTGCCGGGCGATGAAGTCGCCTATCTGGACAAAAAACTGTATATAAACGGCGAATTGGTGCCGCATGTGCGCGATGGCGACTACTTTGAGCCGGATCGTGTCTCGTATATCGCACAATATAAAGAGAAGTTGGGCGACGTTGAGCACAAAATCCTGCTAGATGAGAACAAGCCGCAGGATTATTCGCCGATGTGGCAATTTCCTCACCGTGAAAACTGCCAATACAGCCGCAATGGGGTACGCTGCAAAGTACCCGAAGGCAGTTATTTCGCCATGGGCGATAATCGGGACAACAGCGCAGACAGCCGGTACTGGGGCTTCGTTCCTGAATCCAATATCGTCGGACGCGCTTTCTTCATCTGGATGAATTTCAGCGATCTCAGCCGCATTGGCCGGTTCAACTGATTATGTCGCTAGCCACGCTAGAAAACCGCCTGGATCACCACTTCGGTGATCCAGCATTGCTTGAACAGGCACTGACGCATCGCAGTCATGGTGCGCGTCATAACGAGCGTCTGGAATTCCTTGGGGATTCCGTCTTGAACTTCGTTGTGGCAGCCATGCTGTTCGAGCGCTATTCCAAAATCGACGAAGGCGACTTGTCGCGCTTGCGGGCCAACCTGGTCAAGCAGGCGTCACTGGCCGACATCGCGCAGCGCCTGGAACTGTCGCAGTATCTGCGCCTGGGCGAAGGCGAAATGAAAAGCGGCGGCTTTCGCCGGCCGTCGATTCTTGCCGATACCGTCGAAGCGCTGTTTGGCGCTGTGTTCCTTGACGCGGGCTTTGATGCCGCGCGTCGTGTGATCGTGCGCCAGTACCAGCCGGTGCTGGCATCGGTTGACCCCAAAACGCTGGGCAAGGACGCCAAGACCTTGCTCCAGGAATTCCTGCAAGGCCGCAAGCTGGCGCTGCCGTTGTACACGGTGGTGGCAACGCATGGCGCGGCCCACAGCCAGCAGTTCGAAGTCGAGTGCGCCATTCCGGCGCTCGAAATCAAGGTTACGGCGCCCGGCGCCAGCCGCCGTGCCGCTGAGCAGTCGGCGGCCAAGCTTGCTTTGGAAGCCGCGCTGGCCATCAGCCCGGCCACCAAGGCTGCCCGCAAGTCGGGCAAGGCGCGCAAAACCGCGCAATTGTCGCT
>CAJYKY010000206.1 GCA_913775005.1 uncultured Achromobacter sp. | reverse complement strand
GCGTTTGCGGGCCAGGGCATCCACGCCGGCATCACCGACTACGTGAAGATCATCAACGACCAGGGCGGCATCAAAGGCCGCAAGCTGCGCTATGTGCCCGAAGACACGGCCTACAAGGTGGATGCGTCGGTGGCGGCATTCAAGAAGATCACGAGCCAGAACAAGGTGAATTTCTACTATGGCGATTCCACCGGCTTTTCCAAGACGATCAACGCTGAACTGAATCGCACGGGCGACATCCTGATGACGGGCGCATCGTTCGCTACCGAACTCAACGACCCGGCCAAATACCCCGCGCAATTCATGCTGGGCCCGGACTACACCGAGATGTTCGGCATTTTGCTGCGCTACATCGCCAAAGAGCAGCCGGGCGCGAAGGTGGCCTTTGTGTATTCAGACACCGAGTTCGGGCGCGACCCGATCGCGAGTTCGCGCGCCGTGGCGGAAAAGCTGGGGCTGAAGGTCGCCACTGAAATCATGACGCCGCCGGGCAGCGTGGATGTGTCGACGGAAGTGATCAAGCTGCGGCGCGCCGACCCTGACTTCACGATCTTCCACGGCTATGTGCTGGCGCCCATTCCCGAGTTCGTGGGGCAGGGCAAGCGCATGGGCTTGAAGACGCGCTACATGGGCACGTTCTGGACGATGGACAACTCCACCGTGATGCAGATGGGCGAGGACGCCGACGGCTTCATGGGCGTGATGCCCTATCGCTACTACTACGACACCGAAGGCGATGCGCCGATGCTCAAGAAAATTCGTGAGATGCGGCCGCAGTATCAAAGCACCGGCTATATGCAGGGCTTTCTGGCGGCCATGCTGTTCTCGGAAGTGGCCAAGCGCACGCTGGATGCCGGCAAGGAGCTGACCAGCGCCAACATGAAGGCGGCGCTGGACGGCATCAAGGACTTCGATACCGGTGGCCTGATCGGAGTGCCGATCACGATTAAGGGCAATTCGATTCCGGTGGGCCGGATCTATCGCGCCGATGTGAAGCAAAAGCAGATGGTGCCGGCGTCGGACTGGATTGTGCTCAAGTGAGGCAGCCGTGAACTCAGGACAGGACGCGCGCGCAGCAATGATGGCATTGCCACCGGCCTCGGTCATACCGGCGCCGGCAGCGGTGCTGGACATCAACAATATCGAAGTCGTCTACAACAAGGCGGTGCAGGTGTTGCGCGGCCTGTCCTTGTCGGTGCCGGCCGGGCGCATCGTCGCGCTGCTGGGCAGCAACGGGGCCGGCAAGTCCACCACGCTCAAGGCCGTGTCCGGCCTGCTGGACCTGGAGGACGGGGCGCTGGTGCGCGGGCAGATCCTGTATCACGGTGACGATACCGCCGGCGTCAAGCCGCAGAACCTGGTGCGCGCGGGCCTGGCGCACGTGATGGAAGGCCGCCGCGTGTTCGAGGACCTGACGGTGGAAGAGAACCTGGTGGCGGCCACCTATGCGTTGACGGGCAGGCGCGGCGCGCGCGTGGATTTCGATCTGGTCTATGGCTATTTCCCGCGCCTGTTCGAACGCCGCAAGGGCTTGGCGGGCTATCTGTCGGGGGGCGAGCAGCAGATGCTGGCCATCGGCCGCGCGCTGATCGCGCAGCCCCGGCTGATGTTGCTGGACGAGCCGTCGTTGGGCTTGTCGCCCATGCTGGTCGAAAGCATTTTTTCGATCATCGCGCGCATCAATGCCGAGCAGGGCGTGTCGATGCTGCTGGTGGAACAGAACGCGTCCGTGGCGCTGGCCGTGGCGCACTACGGCTACATCATGGAGACGGGCAAGGTGGTCATCGACGGCACGGCGGACAAGCTGGCGGCCGATCCGGACGTGCGAGAGTTCTATCTGGGCGTAGGCGGCACGGGCGAGGCACGCGGCTTTCGCGACATCAAGCACTACAAGCGCCGCAAGCGCTGGCTGTCATGAAGGATGCGGCGATGAACGGTGCAAAGACGGATGATGCCCAATGGCCCGAGCTGACCTTGCCGCAGATGCTGCGCGAGCAGGCGCGGCGTCAGCCCAACGGCATCGCTATCCGGCAAAAAGATTTCGGCATCTGGAAACCGTTGACGTGGGGCGACTACTGGCGCCGCGTCTGTCACGTGGGCGTGGGGTTGCGCGCGCTGGGCCTGAGCCCCGGCGGCCGCGTGGCCATCGTGTCTGAAAACCGCGTGGAATGGCTGTTGACGCAGCTGGGCGCGGGCGTGGCGGGTGGTGTGGCGGTGGGGGTGTATTCCACCAGCCCCGCCGAAGAAATGGGCTATGTGCTGGAACACGCCGACGTGGAATTGGTGGTGTGCGAAGACCAGGAGCAGACTGACAAGGTATTGCAAGTGGCCAGCTGCCTGCCGCTGCTGCGCCGCATTGTCACGATGGAAACCAAGGGCCTGCGTTCTTATGCCCCGGCCGAGCGCGCGCGCATCGTCACGTTTGCCGAGGTGGAGGCCGATGGGGCTGCGCGCGAGGCCCAGGAACGCGACGCCTTGAACCGCGCGCTGGATGCGCAGCGCCTGGATGACACGGGCTTGATGATCTATACATCCGGCTCCACGGGCAAACCCAAGGGCGCGATGCTGAGCTTTGGCAATATGCGCGGCGTGGCGCCGGGCATTGCCGACCGGCTGTCGATGGACGCGCATAGCGTGCATCTGTCGTATCTGCCTTTGTGCCACGTGGCCGAGCAGATGCTGTCGACCTTTGTGCCGCTGTATCTGGGGTCGCAGGTGAACTTCGGCGAGTCGATCCGCACGGTGCAGGAAGACCTGCGCGAAGTGGCGCCCACGATCTTCCTGGGCGTGCCGCGCATCTGGGAAAAGCTGCACGCGTCCATCTCCATCAAGATGCAGGAAGCGGGGCGTTTGCAGCAGTGGCTGTACCGCCGCGCCTTGGCGCGATGCGCGCCGTTCCTGGAAAAGTCTCCGTCGCAATACAGCGCCAGCGAACGCATGACGCAGGCGCTGTGGTACTGGCTGGTGCTGCGCGCCGCAGCCCGATGAAGTTCTGCAAGGCGCGCAGCACCAGCC
>CAJYKY010000205.1 GCA_913775005.1 uncultured Achromobacter sp. | reverse complement strand
GGCGGGTACGGCGCCGATAAGCAGCAGGATCAGAATGATCAGCAGGATGGTCGACATGATGACTCCTCGTTCTTTGTTTCGGACTTATGGGTTCAATCATTGGGCGCAATCAAACGCCCGGCACAGCATGCGGCGGGTCATCCGCATCAGCGCTTGGGCGGATCAATTTCCTTGATCGGCGGAGACAGCGGCGGCAGATCCACCTCGGGCTCGTCGGTGTCCGGCTCTACCGGCAGGTCACCGGGCGGCGAGCCCGGCGGAATGGGGTCCGGCTTGGGCGGCACATGTAGTTGCAGGGTTTCTTGCATGGCACTCTCCTAGTGAGATCCTCGGGGTCTTGCTGCCACCACCTCAGCAAGCAGCGTGCCTGAACTCCACTTGCCCCTCGCGTTGCCGCGCTTAGGCACGCCACTTGCGTAGCCCGCACGCCCACGCCCACGCAGCCGGAGATCGCATGGACACGCCCCAACCCGTCGCGCCTGACACCCCTTTGGTCTATGTGGACGACACGCAGCCGGGCTACCGGCGCGTGCGTGTCAACGGCAGCACCTTCCACTACCTGGACGTACAGGGCAAACGGCTGAAGGATGCCGCCGAAATCGCCCGCATCCACGCGCTGGTGATTCCGCCCGCGTACGAAGAAGTGTGGATCTGCGCGCAACCCCATGGGCATCTGCAAGCCACCGGCCGCGATGCCCGAGGGCGCAAGCAATACCGCTATCACCCCGAATGGGCCGCGATGCGCGATGCGGGCAAATACCAGAGCCTGCTTGCGTTTGGACTGGCGCTGCCTCGCATCCGGCGCCAAGTCGCGCGCGACATGCGGGCGCCGGGACTGGCGCAGGAAAAAGTCATTGCGACCTTGGTGCGCTTGCTGGAGACAACGCTGATCCGCATCGGGACCCGCGAATACGCGCGGTCCAATAAATCCTACGGACTCACCACGCTAACGCGCCGCCACACCACCGTCGAAGGCAGTAAATTCCGCTTTCGCTTTCAAGGCAAAAGCGGCGTCGCGCATGATGTCACCGTGCGTGACCGGCGCGTGGCGCGCATCATCAAACGCTGCCTGGAGATTCCGGGCCAGCAATTATTCCAATATCTGGACGAAGCCGGCGACAAGCATCCGGTGGATTCGGGCGCGGTGAATGCTTATCTACGCGCGGCGGGCGGCGGGGATTTCACCGCCAAGCATTACCGCACCTGGGCTGGTTCCGTACTGGCCTACGCCGCCTTGCAGGCGCGGCCTTATGAGGATGATGCCCAGGCCAAGCAAACCGTGGTGGATGTGGTCAAACAGGTATCGAAGCGCCTGACCAATACCCCGGCCGTGTGCCGCGCCTGCTACATCCACCCGGCATTGCTGGAATCGTATCTGTCCGGTGATTTGCCCGCGCGTGCCCGCGCGCCAACGGGGCCGCGCGGCCTGCAAGCGGATGAGCGGCGGCTGCTGGCCTTCCTGCAACAGCAGCCCGCCTTGGCCTAGAGTCAGAACAAACGTCAGAACAAATGCGAGCGCGCATTCTTCGCGCGCGGTTGCGGCGCGGACCCATCCGCCCAATTGGATTCGGTCTTGTTGTCGACCACCTCGCGCTTGTCGCGCGCGGCTTCGTCGGGCGTCGAGGCGTCTGGTTTGACCGGTTGTTTCGGCACATCGACGGGACCGCTCGGGGGCAGTATCTTAGCGTTGTCTTCTGCCGGACCCGTCTTGCGGGCGGACGTGGCGGACGTCGAATCGGATCGGGATTTCATGGGAATCTCCTGCCTGGTTTCGGTCCTTTCATCCTACGACGGCCACCATCTCAAAGCACTGGCAGCGACTTCAAATTGCAAGCGGATGTGCCTGGCCGACCTCGCGTGCGCCTTGACCGGCCGTGCCGGGCACTCACAAGGAGATGCAATGCGAGACCCAAACTTCGAGCAATGTGTGCAAGCCTGCTATGAATGCGCGGTGGCGTGCGACCAATGGGCAGCGGCCAGTCTCAATATCAATGCCAGCCGCATGAAGCGGTGCATCAGCCTGGCAACCGACTGCGCAAGCGTCTGCCGGTTGTGCGCCGCGATGCTGGCGCGCGGCGGCGAGTTCGCCACTGCGCTATGCACGTTGTGTGCCCTGATGTGCGATGCCTGCGCCCGCGCCTGCACGGCGCATCAGGACATTGAGTACTGCCAGATCTGCGCCGGGGCCTGCCTGGCGTGCACGCTGGCCTGCCAAGACATGCTCGAGGCGTAATGCCCCGAGACGCCACGCGGCCGCAACGGGCCGGTCCGCACTGGCGGCAATATCGCCCGATAGCCAGGAGCTTCCAGATGGCCTCTACGAACACCCCTTTGCCTTCCGATTTTCCTGAGAACGGCCCGGATAATCGTGGGTTGCGCAGGCGCTCACGCCATCCGGAAAGTTGGATCGATGAAATCGAAGCCACGTTGCGCGACGCAGACCCGGGCGACCTGGACGCGTTGAAGGCGCGGCTGACGGATCAGCTGGACGCCACGCGCCGCAGCCTGCGCGACGCGTCGGAAAACGCCAGCGACCTCATGCGCGAAACCATCGACTGCACCGAGGAATACATTCACGCACGCCCGTGGCAGGCCATTGGCCTGGTGGCAGGCGCGGCCTTCCTGTTCGGCGTGGTGGTGGGACGCCAATAGCGCAATCCTTG
>CAJYKY010000204.1 GCA_913775005.1 uncultured Achromobacter sp. | reverse complement strand
GAACAACACGCCGGACGCGCCCGCCGCCATTCAGACGCGCGCGCCGGGCAACAACCCATCAGCGGGCGCAGACAGCAACGCGGGCGGCCGTGTCGTACCGCCGCCACCGCAACGCGTGCCGGGCGGCGATGCGCCGGCCGTGGCGACGGGCGCGACGCCGCGTTCCAGCGCTGCGTCGCGCGTGCCGGCCAAGCTGGACTTGCCCGATGAGGAAATCACCTCGACGCGTCTGGACTTGAGGGATTGATCGTGCGGCAAGCTCAGATTCGCCAGATCCTTTTCCTGATCGGCTTGACGGTCATCTATCTCAGTTTTGAATTGGGCTTTAACGCCCGCCTGCTGGACGTGGTGGGCAGCCGCGCCACGCCGCACGATATCGAAGAACTGGAATTCTTCGGCCGCACGCTGTCCGGCATCGCCGCTGCGCTGGTCGTGCTGCAACTGATGTGGACGCGGCGCCTCGCCACAGGCGGCCGGCCGACCTGGCTGAAGATCGCCGTGGCATGCGTGGTGACGGCGCTGCTGGTCTTTTCCGCCATCAAGATGCTGGTGAACGTGCTGGTGGATACGCGCGATGGCGAGTTCCGCCGCATCGCCACCAACTCCGGCTTGCTGCAACGTTCGCTGGTGCAGGGCGACCTGCAACTGGATGGGCTGGTCGACGACGACGTGTACGCGCGGCCCGAGGGCAAGGCGTTCCTGGCGGTGTTCCAGGTGCTGCTGTCCAACATCGACAACCTGGACGAAAAGGTCGAGCCGAAGAAACGCCAGGTTATTCGCACCGACCTGCAACGGCAGATGAAGACGTTCAACTTCGATGGCCGTGAGGTCCGCATGACGGCCCCGGGCATCCGCGGCTATCACCAGGTGTACACCAGCGTGATGCAATCCGTGGCCGAGCGGTGGAAGAAATACGCGGGCGTGCCGGTGGCGTCAGACATTGGTCTTGCACGCGAACAGGACAAGGCCTGGGGCGATTACCGGCGCAATCTGTCGCGCCGGGGCTGGACGCCCGATAGCGTGCCCGCGCGCTACCAGGGCCGCGTGGTGCAGGACGTGCGCAAGCGCATTCCCGTGCCGGGCGACTGGCAGCCACATGACCGCGCCACCTTCAACGAGGCGGTGGCGCAGCAGTACTGGAAGACGATGCGCAGCCGCACGGTGCATGTGGAGGGCGACGCCATTCCGCCGGGGCTGTCGTACGAAGATTTCGTGGCGCGGCCGGGCGTGCAGAAACTGCTGCGCCAGACCTTGATGGTGCCGGCCACTATGAATGTGGCGCCCAACTACACGGACGCCGCAGGCTTTAAGCGGCTGTACGACGGCATGCTGGACCGCGCCGTGGACGAAGCGCTGCCGCGCTTTTCAGCCAGCAGCGCGGATTTCAACCGGGGGGGCCAGCACGCCAAGCTGGGCGAAGACGCCGCGCGCGCGGCCATCGTGCCGCCGGTGGCGCTGCTGTGTTCCTTGCTGGGCGCGGTGGGCCACTTCGCCAAGCTGCTTTATCTGATTGCCAAGCTGATCGTCTGGCTGCGCACGCCAGCAGGCCAGCAGCCGGGGCGCTTTGCGACGCGCGCGGCGGGCATGGCGCTGGTGCTGACCCTGGCCTGCGTCTGGACGGCATTTTCTTTCATGCAGAACGGCGTCACGAAAAGCGAACTCTTCCAGCAGATGTCGCGGGTGGAAGGCGGCCGCGATGATGAGTCGATCGGCCAGGCGCTGCGGCGCCGCGTGCTGGCCAACGTGGCGCATGTGGTCGTGGTGGGGCAGGCCTACACCTATCCCTTCAACGAGGCCGTGCGCACGCGCGTGCTGGGCGGCTTCCGGTATGGATATCACGGCGATGCAAGCTAAGCGTCTGATCGCGGCGCTGGTCGCCGCCGCGCTGCCGTGGTCGGGCGCCAGCGCTGCCTGCCTGGGCATGCAGGTGCATGCGCATCGCGGCGCGCCGTCGTTGCCCGAGAATTCTCTGGCCTCGATTCGCGCCGCCTATGCCGGCGCGTGGGACGGCGTTGAAATCGACATGCAGCGCCTTAACGACGGGCAGTGGGTGCTGCACCATGACGCCCTGACCGGCCGCACGGTGAGCGGCGTGGGTCGCAAGGCGGTGCTGCAACTGTCCAGCGCCCAATGGCGCGACGCCACGCTGACAGGGCCGGGCGGCGGCACGCCGCCACCGTTCCTGGACGACGCGTTAAAGGTCGCGGCCGCCCAGCCCGCCAAGACGTTCAATGCGGAATTGAAGGTCGTGTACCGCGACTGCGCGCCGGTCTCGAAGCTCGTGACCGGCATGAAGGCCGCGCTGCCGCATGGCAACTGGATGATCACGTCGGCCTTTGCCGATGCGCTGCGCTGCGTGCGCGGCACCGACCGCCAGGGCTATCTGGGCCTGATCGTTTTTGACCCGCGCCACGCCGACACGGTGGGCGGCGCGGCGCTTGCCAGCAGCCCGCTAGGCAAGTACGTGTCGCAACGCGCCTCGGCGCCCAAACTCACGCGCCAATGGCTGGCCGATTTGGCGGCCAAGGTGGGCGCGCCGGTGGGCGTGCATGTGGACGCCTTGACACTGGGGGCCAACCCGCAGCTGCTGCGCGACGCGGCGGCGCAGTCCGTGCGCGTGTTCGTGTACGCGGTGGGCGGTGATGCGGCGCTGGCGCAGCAACTGCGCGCGGCCAAGCAGCGCGAGGGTTATCTGCCGTCGGGCGTGATCATCGATGGCGATGCGCAGGCATTCTGCCGGGCGTTGGGTGGATAGCGGATAACAGATAGTGGATCGCGGATAGCATCCGGGTTTCTCCCTATTTGCATACGTATGCAAGGCTTTGAAAGTGGGCGCACGTTTTGCCCCCTACCTTTGTTGAGCCTTACGTTTGCAGGGCCTGGAAACCATGATCCGATATCTGAAGCGCGGCCGCAGCGCCGCTGTAAAAACCGACGACGACGCCAAGGTGCGCGCCACGGTCGAAGCCATCATCAAAGACATCGAAACGCGCGGCGATGATGCCGTGCGCGACTACAGCCGCAAGTTCGACAACTGGGATCCGGCAGATTTTCGCCTGTCGCGTGACGACATCGCGGCGGCGCGCAAGCAGCTGTCCGCGCGCGAGATCGAAGACATCGCCTTCGCGCAGGCGCAGGTGCGCAACTTTGCCCAGATCCAGCGCGACTCGATGCGCGATGTGGAAGCTGAAACCTATCCCGGCGTGGTGCTGGGCCACAAGCACGTGCCGATGAACGCCGTGGGCTGTTATATCCCCGGTGGCAAGTATCCGCTGCTGGCATCGGCGCACATGAGCGTGCTGACCGCCAAGGTGGCCGGCGTGAAACGCATCGTGTCCACCGCGCCGCCGTATCAAGGCAAACCGCATCCGGCGATTGTCACCGCGATGGACATGGCGGGCGCGGACGAGATCCTGGTGCTGGGCGGCGTGCAGGCCGTGGTGGCAATGGCGGTCGGCACGCCCAGCGTTGCGCCCGTAGACATGCTGGTGGGTCCCGGCAACATGTTCGTGGCCGAAGCCAAACGGCAGCTCTATGGTCGCGTCGGCATCGACCTTTTCGCCGGCCCCACGGAAACCCTGGTGATCGCCGACGACAGCGTGGACGGCGAATTGTGCGCCGTGGACCTGCTAGGGCAAGCCGAACACGGGCCGACGTCGCCCGCCGTGCTGTTGACCAACAGCGAGCAGCTGGCGCGCGACACGCTGGCCGAGGTCGAACGCCAGCTGGCCATCCTGCCCACCGCCGGCATTGCGTCGCAGGCCTGGGCCGATTGCGGCGAAGTCATCGTGTGCGACACGGTGGAAGAAATGCTGCAAGTGGCCGACGAGCTTGCCTTCGAACACGTGCAGGTCATGACGCGCGACCCGGATGTCTTCCTGAACAACATGACGAACTACGGCGCGCTGTTTCTTGGCCCGCGAACCAACGTCAGTTTTGGCGACAAGGTGATCGGCACGAATCACACGCTGCCCACCAATCGCAATGCGCGCTACACGGGCGGGCTGTGGGTGGGCAAGTTTCTGAAGACCTGCACGTACCAGCGGGTGCTGACGGACGAAGCCAGCGCGGTCATGGGGGAATACTGCTCGCGCCTGTGCCACATGGAAAATTTTGCGGGTCATGGTGAACAGGCGAACATCCGCGTGCGCCGTTATGGCAATCGCCCCGATCTGCCCTGGTATCAACCCGTCAAGGCACAAGCATGATCACGCTGCCCCAAGGACCCGGCTTTCGCGTGGACGGACGCCGTGCGCTGGTGACGGGCGGCAGCGGCGGCATCGGCCTGGCTGCGGCGGCAGCGTTGGGACGCGCAGGCGCGCACGTAACGATCGCAGCGCGCCGCGAGGCCGAGCTGGCGCAGGTGTGCGAGGCGCTGCGCGCCGAGGGCATCGCCTGTGCATCGCAGGTGCTGGACGTGACCGATTCGGCGGCCGTGGACCGCAAGGTGAACGAAGCGGCGGAGCAGGGCGGTGCGTTCGACATTCTGGTCAACAACGCGGGCATGAACCGGCCGCGCCCGCTCGTAGAGCAGACCGACGAGGACATCGACGCGGTGCTGGACTTGAACGTGAAGGCCGCGTTCTACACCAGCCGGGCGGTGGCGCGATGCTTGCTCAAGCACGGCTTGCCGGGTTCGATCATCAACGTGTCGTCGCAGATGGGGCATGTGGGCAGCCCGCGGCGCACGCTGTATTGCGCCAGCAAGCATGCGCTGGAAGGCATGACGCGCGCGCTGGCCTGGGAACTCGGTGCGGCGGGCATCCGCGTGAACAGCGTCTGCCCGACCTTCATCGAAACGCCCATGACGGCCGGCATGCTTGAGCAGCCGGGTTTTCGTGAGTGGGTCTGCGCGCGCAACGCGCTGGGCCGCGTGGGCCGGCTGGAGGAGGTCATGGGCGCCATTGTGTTCCTGGCCAGCGACGCGTCCAGCCTGATGACGGGTAGCGCGCTGATGCTCGATGCCGGATGGACCGCTGCATGAAAACCGCGCCCCGTGCCCAGGATGTGGCGGATCTGGCGCAGGTATCGCAGTCCGCCGTCAGCCGCACCTTTACCCCCGGCGCCAGCGTGTCCGAAGAGACACGGCGCAAGGTGCTGGCCGCTGCGCAGAAGCTGGGCTACCGGCCTAACGCGCTCGCCCGCAGCCTGATTA
This sequence comes from uncultured Achromobacter sp., assembly GCA_913775005.1. Lineage (GTDB taxonomy): Bacteria > Pseudomonadota > Gammaproteobacteria > Burkholderiales > Burkholderiaceae_B > Achromobacter. The sequence goes on along the minus strand of CAJYKY010000204.1, from coordinate 3,854 downwards.
CCCGGCGTAGCCGCATCGTGGCTTTGGTGATGAGCTATCTGGAAAATCAGTTCTATCCGCTCGTGATCGAAAAGCTATCGCAGAAATTGCAGAAAGAGGGCTACCACGTGCTGATGTTCATCGCCGAAGTGGACGAGGCGGCGGACGGCGTGCTGGCCGAAATCCTGCAATACCAGGTGGATGGCATCGTGATGGCCTCGGCCATGCTGTCATCCAATGTGGCGCGCAGTTGCGCGGAAGTGGGCGTGCCGGTGGTGCAGTTCAACCGGGTTTCCATCCTGGGCGGGCTGGCGCGGCATGCCAGCAGTTCGGTCACGTCCGACAACTACGCGGGCGGCCAGATGGCGGCGCGCTTGCTGGTGGAACGCGGCTATCGGCGCTTTGGCTTTTTGGCAGGCCTGGAGGATTCGTCGACCAGCATCGAGCGCGAGCGCGGCTTTCGTGAGGGGTTGCGCGAACACGGCCACGCGTTGCATTGCCGCGTCACGGGCCACTATGACTTCGACCGTGCCCAGGCCGCCGTGCGGCACATGTTTGCGGACGACGCGCCCGATGCCTTGTTCGCTGGCAACGACCACATGGCGATTGCCGCGCTGGATGTGCTGCGTGGCGAACTAGGTCTGCGCGTGCCGCAGGACGTGGGCGTGGTGGGTTTTGACGACGTGCCGCAAGCGGCCTGGGGCGCGTACCGGCTCACGACGGTTCGCCAACAGGTGGAACCCATGGTGGACGCCACCGTCGCGCTGTTGCGCGAACAGATGCAAGCCGAACTGCTGCCGCGAGACATCGTGGTGCCGTGCAGTCTTATTGAACGAGCCACCGTCAGGGCGCAGCCATAACGCGCTCAAGTAAAACAATCAGGAGACAACTTTATGCGCAGCACTTTCATCCGTACCTTGACCGCCGTTGCGGCGTTCGGGCTGAGCACCTCGTTCGCGTACGCCCAAGGCGGCGCGGCGACGTGGCCTGCTAAAAATATCCGTTACGTGGTGCCGTTCTCGCCCGGCGGCGTGTCCGACGGCGTGGCGCGGCTGATGGCCGAACAGTTGAGTGCGCGGCTGGGGCAGCCGGTCATCGTGGAGAACAAGCCCGGCGTGTCCGGCATCGTCGGCACGCAGCTCGTGGCGCGCGCCGAACCCGACGGCTACACGATTGTGGGCGGCACCATCACCACGCACGCGGTCAACCCGTACTTCATCAAGTCGCTGGGCTATGACCCGGTGAAGGATTTCACGCCGATCGCCTTGGTGGGCATGGTCAGCAACGCGTTGGTGGTGCGCGCCGATAGCCCGTTCAATACGGTGCAGCAGGTGATAGACGCCGCGCGCGCGCAACCCGATGGGCTGACTTACGGCACGGCGGGGGCCGGCACGTCGCAGCATCTGTCGGGGCAGCTGTTCCAGTCGATCTCAGGCACGCGGCTGCGTCAGATCGTCTACAAGGGTGGTTCGCAATCGATGGTGGATCTGATCGGCGGGCAGATCGACATGGTGTTTGAAACCGTGGCGGCCGCGCGTCCGATGATCGATTCCAAGCGCGTCAAGGTCCTGGGTGTGACGTCGGCCGCGCCGCTGGCCGATCTGCCGGGCGTCAAGCCTTTGGCCGAGCAGGGCTTGCCGGGTTTTGAAATGCAGTCCTGGCAAGGCATCTTCGCGCCCGCCGGCACGCCCGCGCCGGTGGTCGAGCGCTTGGGGCGTGAGGTGGCCGCCATCGTGCAAAGCCCGGACGTGCGCGCCAAACTGCTGATGCTGGGCGTGGCGCCCGACGGACGCGGTTCCGCCGCGTTCATCCCGTTTCAGAAGAGTGAAATCGACAAATGGGGCAAGGTCATCAAAGATGCCGGTATCCAGGCGGATTGAAGCCGTGGCTTGACGCGATTTCCAGGAGATATTCATGACTGTAACCATCACGGATTCCCGCTACCCCTTGGACGGCCGCTTGCCGGACATGCTGCGCAGCGCCCGGCCGCTGCGCGGCCTTTTCAATGGCCTGCCCAGCCCCGCCGTCGTAGAGATGTGCGCGTATGCCGGGTTTGACTTCATCATCCTCGACAACGAACACGGCAGCGCCGATCTCGGCATGACGGAACACATGCTGCGAGCCGCGCGCGCGACCGGTATCGTGCCCATCGTGCGCTGCTTTGAACACGACTTGCCGCGCGTCCTGGATATGGGGGCCAGCGCGGTGCAGGTGCCTATGGTGGAAAGCGTGGAGCAGGCGCGGCGCCTGGCTGACATGATCCATTACCCGCCTCTGGGACGCCGGGGCAGCGCGTTCAGCACACGTGCGGCCGGTTACGGCGCGTTTGGCGGCGCGGGTCATACGCAGCGCAGCAACGACGGCATTGCCTTCATCGCCATGATCGAAACGCCCGAGGCGGTGGCCCAAGCGGCGCAGATTGCGGCGGTGGAAGGCGTAGACGCCGTCTTCATCGGCCCCAACGACTTGGCGCACGCCATGGGCCATGGCAGCGACTGGACGGCGGCGCCCGTGCAGCAGGCGATTGAAGCCGGGCTGAAGGCGATCTCCGGCGCGGGCAAGTGCCCGGGCATCATCGCCCTGAACCCGGCCGACGAAGACAAATACGACGCGTGGGGCGCGCGCTACTTCGCCAACGTGTCCACCAGCATCATCACGCGCGCGCTCGCCCAGGCGGCGTCGGCGGGGCGCGACGCGACGTTGCGCTACTGAGGGTGGCAGGCGGTGGCGTGGGGGGATTTCCGCATAAACTTGGCGGCTTCAATCCCGCGTCCTCACTCGAAGGAAACACGATGACCCACCGCCGTGCCTGGTCCCTGTCCTGCATGCTTTTGGCAAGCGCCGCCTATACCGGCGCGGCGCTGGCCGGCTCGGCTCCTGCCGAGCTGTCTTGCGTATCGGAAAGCGGCAACGTGGCGCTCAAAGGCGTGATCCCGTCGCCGTCGTCCGAAGAGCTGAACGTGACGCTGCGCTACTTTGATGCCAACGTCGTGTATACGTCCGACAAGATCGAACAGAGCTATGCCGTGACCGACTTTCCGCAGTCGGTCTTCACGCTGCTGGTGCCGACCTCCGGCGTTGCGCTGACGCTGTATGCGCTGCCGTCCAGCGTCGCCTTCAACAAGAACGGCAACGCCGATATCAACGGAAAGTTCCAGGCCAAGCTGATGGCGCCTCGGCCGAGTTCGTCGAGCGGCGTGCAGAACAACAGCCCGCTACAGGCCACGCTGAATTGCGATTACCGTTATTCGCTGTAAACCAGGAGGCAGACATGACTGACAACAAAACCACCGACGGGGCGCAAGCCCAGTCCAAAACCCAATCCGAAACCCAGGCGCTGTTCGACCAGGGCCTCGCGCTGCGCCGCGAGGTGCTGGGCGCTGAATACGTCGACGGATCGCTTGCGCGCGCCAATGACTTCATGATGGCGTTCCAGAACATCACCACTGAATGGTGCTGGGGCTATACCTGGGGCCGCCCGGGCCTGGAAAAGAAAACGCGCAGCATGCTGAACCTGGCGATGCTGACGGCGCTGAACCGTCCGGCCGAAATCAAGCTGCACGTCAAAGGCGCGCTGAATAACGGCGTGACCGTCGAAGAGATCAAAGAAATTCTGTTGCAGGCCACCGTGTACTGCGGCATTCCGGCCGGCCTGGATGCGTTCAAGGTTGCCAACCAGGTGCTGGAGGAAGAGGGCGCCTTCAAGGCGTCTCAAGCGTAGGCCGCGCGAGGTCGCATTTCAGGTTGGTCCTATTGTGATTGGCAAAATCGCTGTCATCATCACGACGCGATTGAGAATCAAGGAGACAACTGAATGACCTCGACGCCTACCCGCCTGCCCTTGCAGGACCCGCCTCTGTGCCTGGCCCCGTTGC
>CAJYKY010000203.1 GCA_913775005.1 uncultured Achromobacter sp. | reverse complement strand
CGATTGCACAAAGCCCGTGCGCGAATAGCCGTCTTCATTGGCCAGGCCCAGTTCCACCGGCACCGAACCTGTCTTGCCGTTGCGGGCCGGGTTCACGTACTTCAGGAAGGTTTGTTCGTCTACGTCGAACGATGCGTACATCTTCGACACCGACACCAGCGTCGTCAGCGGCACCGAACCGGCACCGGCGGCCACCACGTTGCCCACGGTGACTTCGGCGCGCGACACGCGGCCGGCCACCGGCGCTTCGATGCGGGTGTAGCCGAGGTTCAGTTTGGCGTAGTCCAGCGCGGCTTGCGCGCCTTGCAGGTTGGCGGCGGCTTCGCGGGCCGCGTTCTGCTTTTCTTCGAAGTCGCGGCGGGCGATGGCGTTGTCCGTCAGCAGGCGCTGGCCCCGGGCCAGGTCGGTGGCGGTGTAGGATGCGCGGGCCTTGGCGGCAGTCAGCGCGGCGGCGGCGCGGTCGACTTCAGCGGCGTACGGGCGCGGGTCGATGGTGAAGAGCACGTCGCCCTTCTTGACGATGCTGCCGTCCTGGAAGTGCACCTGGGTCAGCGTGCCGGACACCAGCGGGCGGATGTCGACGCGGTCGATCGCTTCCAGGCGGCCGGAATAGCGCTGCCAGTCCACGATGGTCTTGCTGACGACTTCGGCCACTTCCACGGGGGTGGCGCTGGGCGCGCCCTGGGCCATGGCGACGTTGCCGCCGGCCGGGCCGCGGGTAAGGGCATAACCGCCGCCTGCCGCGAGCACGGCGGCAAAGATGGCGAACATAGCAATACGTTGACGCGAAACCATGATGTTTCCTTGAGTGATAGTGGGGCGAAAGCGCGCTTGTTCGGGCCTGGGGCGGGAGGCGGCTGCGGCGGTCCGGGGGCATGGCAGTCCTGAGCGTCCGGGAGATATAGGCGTTTGGCGTATATCGATATGCTGCACCGCAACAAAAAGCGGGGTCGCGTATCCGAGTCAGAGGGCCTTGGCGGGGCGCGGCTCTGCGGGGCGGTAGCTGAGGGTTGACATGCCCTGTGGGGTCGCCGGGAGGCAAGGGCACTTCAAGATGGTTTGCATTCTGAGTGTTTTGTGGGGCCGGATAAACATGTCTATTTCGGCAACACTGTTCAACAGGAATGACTAATCGGCGGCGAAATCGGGTTATGCTCCGTTCACCCCGACTTTCTTGCCAAAGGACACCGCTGCCATGGACCGCTTTCAGGCTATGCAGGTGTTTGTGCGCGTCGTGGACGCCAATAGCTTCACCCGGGCGGCCGACAGCCTCTCGCTTCCGCGCACCACCGTCACCACCATCATTCAGAACCTCGAACGCCTGCTGGGCGTCCGTTTGCTCAACCGCACCACGCGCCGGATCGGCCTGACGCCAGACGGCGCGGGCTATTACCAGCATTGCGTGCGCATCCTGGCCGACGTCGAGGAAACCGAGGCCTGCTTCCAGGAAGCGGCCCTGCGCCTGAAGGGGCGGCTGCGTATCGACGTGCCGACCTGTATCGGCCGCTTGATCCTGATCCCGTCATTGTGTGATTTCCACGACAAATACCCTGACGTGGAACTGGTGCTGGGCCTGGGCGACCGTCCGGTCGACATGGTGCAAGAAGCCGTAGACTGCGTGATCCGCGCGGGCGAGCTGGAAGACTCCAGCCTGGTGGCCCGCCGCATCGGCACCTTGCAGACGGTGACTTGCGCCTCGCCCACCTACATTGCCCGCCACGGCATGCCCCAAACCATCGAAGCGTTGCGTGATCACCACGCGGTGCACTACTTCATGAGCCGCACGGGCCGCAATTGCGCGTGGGACTTCAAGGTGGATGGCAAGCATCAGGAAGTCGACATGAAGGGTACGGTGGCCGTGAACGAAGCTGGCGCCTATCTGGATTGCGGCCTGAAGGGCTTTGGCTTGATCCAGGTGGCGCGCTACATGGCGCTGCCGTATCTGCAAACGGGCGAGCTGATCGAGATCCTGCCCCAATGGAAGCCCAGCTCCACGGCGATTTCGGTGCTGTATCCGCAAAGCCGTCAGCTGTCTCCCAAGGTGCGGGCGTTTACCGACTGGGTGGCGGAATTGTTTGCCGGTTGCCCGCTGCTCAGCGGCCGCGACGAAACCGATCCGGCGGCTGCCAGCTGCGGCGTGTATCAGCGGCAACTGGGCATGCCCAGCGCCATGACGACGCCGCCGCCGCAAATGGAACCGGTGCTGGCCATGACGCCGCGCCGCCGCACGCCGCGCGAAGAAGCGGCGGAATACGCGCTGTAGCCGGGACTTAGCCACTCAGGCGCTGGCGTTCACCGTTATTTCGCGGCGTTGCCAATGAAAAAGGGCGGATCTTCGGATCCGCCCTTTGCGCTATCTGCCGGGAATTCGCGCTAATTCCGGGAAACCCCGTAGTAAATACAGGGCTTGCGTCCCTCGTATTTGATGAAACGTCTGTATAGTCCGACAGTCAAAGCCTACAACGCCCTTAACGTCGGTCCGCTCATGCAGCCTGTTCTACCCGCTTACCTGATTGCCCGCTGGCTGCTGCTGCTTGTGCTGTTGGCCGGTGTCTACTTCCTTAGCGGCTTTCTCGTTCCCGCCCTTGCAGCACTGATCATCGGTCTGGCCAGCTGGCCCTTGTACCAACGTCTGGTCGCGCGCTGCGGCGGCCGCACGGCTATTGCCGCGTCATTGGCGCTGCTGGTCGTCATCGTGGTGCTGATCGTGCCGCTGACGTTTGCGTTGTCCTACGCCATCAAGGAAGCCAGCACCTTCTTCGCCTGGGCCATCGCGGCCAACCGTCATGGTGTGGCGGTGCCTAACTGGATCACGTCCATGCCGGTAGTGGGCGAGCGGCTGGGCCAATATTGGGAGTCGTATATCGGCCAGCCCCACGCGCTGGGCGCGCTGGTGGAAGCCGTCAGCGGCGAACACCTGGGCAATATCTATCGCATGGTGCTGGCGGCCACGGGCAATGTGTTCCAGCTGCTGCTGACTGTTTTGTTCATGCTGATTACGCTGTTCTTTGTCTACAAAGATGGCATCCGCATGGTGGCGCAGCTGGACGTGCTGGGCGAACGCATCCTGCCGGCGCGCTGGCAGCGTTTTTCGCGCGTGGTGCCGGCCACCATCAACTCCACCGTTACCGGCATGGGCCTGATCGCGCTGGGCGAAGGTTTCGTCCTGGGTATCGCGTACTGGGTGGCGGGCGTGCCGTCGCCGGTGCTGCTGGGCGTGGTGACGGGTTTCATGGCGCTGATCCCGGGCGGCGCGCCGCTGTCGTTCACGCTGGTGTCTCTGTATCTGGTGGGCTCGGGCCACTTGGTGGCGGGTATCGCGCTGATGGTCTGGGGCAGCGTCGAACTGTTCATCGTGGACAAGACCTTGCGGCCGCGCCTGGTGGGTGGTCCGGTCAAGCTGCCGTTCCTGCCGACATTCTTCGGCCTGGTGGGCGGGGTCAAGACCATGGGCATTGTGGGCCTGTTCGTCGGCCCGGTGCTGATGGCCCTGCTGGTGGCCGTGTGGCGTGAATGGGTACACCACGAAGTGCAGGAACGCGACGCCGCTCGCGTGCATGGGCCACTGCCGGCACCTGTAGAAAAGCCGCCCTCCGCCTGATCCGGGCTGATGCGGTTTGCCTCGTCGCCGGCTTGCCCGGCCACGGCCGCAACAGGCATATCGGCAAGGCGTGCGCTTTTGGTAATCTAGCCATCCCCGCGTTTACCGGCGTCTGACCGGTGCGCGCCTGCCCCGCTCGCAGACGCTTCGCAACCGCCGCGGGGTGTGAGGATCAAGATGTCCGGGTTATTGCCTGATGATCAGATAGCCGTGCTGCGCAAGCAGGGGTTTGTGGTGGCGCGTCAATTCGCCAGCCCCAAACAGGTCGACGCCTTGCGCGCCTTGGCCGAACGCCACTTGCACGAGCACGTGGCGCCCATCGAATACGAAGCCGATCTGCGTTACCCCGGCGCGCCGGAATCGCGTAGCGCGGAAGGCGGCCTGACGGTGCGCCGGCTGCTCAGCGCCTACGCGCGCGACCCCTTGTTTGCCAAGTGGGCGACAGACCCGCGCATCGCGCAATGGCTCGCCCGCTATTTTGGCGAACCGGCCGTGCTGTCCACCGTGCATCACAACTGCGTGATGACCAAGCACCCCGCCTACGGCAGCCTGACCGGCTGGCACCAGGACATCCGCTACTGGTCGTTTTCAGACACGGATCTGGTGTCCTGTTGGCTGGCCCTGGGCCATGAAACGCGCCACAACGGCGGGCTGTCTTTCATACCCGGCTCGCATGTGGCGGCATTCACGCCCGATCAGTTCGACGATAAGAAATTCTTTCGCGACGATGCGCCGCAAAACGCGGAATGGATCGCGCGCGCCGTGTCGCCGGACCTGGAGGCAGGCGACGTCGTGTTCTTTCATTGCCGCACGCTGCACGCCGCGCAAGGCAACCGCAGTGATCGCGTGAAACTGTCGGTCGTCCACACGTATCACCCGCAGTCGATCCAGCCGATGCCCGGCACGCGCTCGGCGTCGTCACCGGGGGTGGCGTTGGCGAGCTAGTGCAGCGGGAACGCACGGGATCTCAAGAAGTGATTGATATCTGCTATTAGTAATTGAATTACAATTAAATTAAGCGCAGTTCGCGAAATCGTGGTCGGCAAATCCCGTTCGCGATGATTCTTGCGTGGCATCTCTAGAACTCGAACAGGCCATACCCGTGCGCAAATCCCCCCCTGACGACACCGAAACTCCGCAGCCGACCGAGACCCGGTCGTCGCTGTTTGTCGGCTCTACGGAAAAAGCCTTTCAGGTGTTGCATGCGTTCGATGGCGCGCGCCGTCACATGACGCTGGCAGATATCGCCCGCGCGTCGGGCTTGGACCGAAGCGCAACGCAGCGCCTGGTGTATACGCTGGAAACGCTGGGCTACCTGCGCCGGATTCCCGACACGCGCAATTACGGGCTCACGCCCAAGGTGCTTCAGTTTTCGTACAACTATGTGCGCGCGAACGAACTGATCGACAAAGCCTCGCCATATCTGCTGGACATCAGCCGCACGCTGGGCGAAACCACGAACCTGCAAGAGCTGGACGGCCACGAGATCGTGTTCGTGGCGCGCTTTCCCGGCCATCATCTGGTGAACGTGGATATTGCGGTGGGCAGCCGCCTGCCTGCGTTTTTTACGGCGTCCGGTACGGCGATCCTGTCGCGACTGTCGGACGAGCATCGCCGCGAGATCCTTGCGCAGACCCGGCTGGAACCCATCACGCCCTACACCGAGGTAGACGCCGACAAGCTGCTGGAACGCGTTCAGCGCGTGGCCGAGAAGGGCTACGCCATCATCGTGAACGAAACGGTGCTGGGTGATATCTCGGTCGCGGCGCCCGTGACCGATCACCGCGGGTTGGCGGTGGCGGCCATCAATATTTCGGTGCCGACTACGCGCTGGACCGTGGCGCGGGTGGAGGCCGAGTTGGCGCCGCATGTGCAAGTGGCGGCAACGTCGATTTCCAAGTCCAAGTTCTCGGCTTATTCCCGCTAGGCAGCAGCACGCGGCCGGCGCCAGGGCCGGCCGCGCGCGCTTTTAGCCGGCTATCCCTTCGAACTCGCGCAGCAACGGCGCCAGTTCCTTGCGCAACGCCGCCTGCAAGCCGTCGGCGGGCGCGACCAGCGGGTCCAACACCTCCGGCGCGTTCACGCCAATCATGTCCATTACCGCTTTCATCGGACCCGGGTTGGTTTCTGCAAACGCCAGGTTCATCAGCGGGATCAGACGGCGGTGCAGTTCCATCGACTCCTTCGTGCGACCTTCGGACGCCAGCGCGTACACCTTGCGCCACGCCGTCGGCAGCAGGCTGGCCGTGACCACGATGCCGCCCCGCGCGCCCGCCGCCAATTGCACGGGCAACAGCGTGTCTTCACCGCTGAACACCGCAAACGATTCATCCACGCCCGCAACCGTGCGCAGGAAGTGGTACATGTCGGTGTTGCACGCCTTCATGCCGATGATGTTCGGATGGCGCGACAGTTCGTGCAGCACTTCCGGCGCAATCGCGATGCGGGTGCGGTACGGAATTTCGTAGATCATCACGGGCAGCGGCGACTCGTCCGCGTAGCGCAGGAAGTAGTCACGAATGCCCGCTTGCGTGGGCGTTGTGTAGTAGGGCGTCAGCACCATCAGCGCATCGGCGCCGGCCTGGGCGAATTCCTTGCCGGCTTGCAGCGCGTCATGAAAGCCGGGGTCCAGCACGCCAGGGATCACGGGCACACGGCGCTCCACAGACTCCACGGTCAACTCGCACATGCGGATGCGTTCGGCGCGGGCCAGCGCGCCGTATTCGCCCGTGCCGCCCAGCGGTACGATGCCGTCGATGCCTTGCTTGAGCAGATAGGCGATCAGCGACTTGGCGGCCGGAACGTTGATGGTGTCGTCGGCGTGAACCGGCGTCGGAATCGCGGGAAACACGCCGCGTAGTTGGGTAGCGTTCAGCATATTGGACTTCCTAGAGAATCAATCAGGCGCATCGATTTCAGCTGGCCAGGCTGCGGCGGCGCAGCCGGTCAGCCAGCCAGATCAGCGCGGCAATGAAAATGAACAGGCAGGTGGAAACGGCGGCAATCACCGGGGAAATCTGCAACGTCACTTCGTCCCAGAACTGCTTGGGCAGCGTGGCGTTTAATCCGCCCGAGGCGAACAGCGCGATCGTCAGCTCATCGAACGAGGTCGCAAACGCAAACAGGAACGACGACATCAAGCCCGCACCCAGGATCGGGAACGTGACAAAGCGCAGCGTGGCCCACGGACCAGCGCCCAGGCTTTGCGCGGCCAGGTCCAGGCGCGTGTCGTAGTTGCGCAGCACCGCCATCATCGTGATGACCACGTACGGTACGGCCACCACGGTGTGCGCAAGAATCAGGCCGATGGTCGAACCCACCAGCCCAACGCGGGCGAAGAAATAGAACATACCTACCGCGATGATCATGCGCGGCACCACGATGGGCGACAGCACAAAGGCCAGCATCGCCGACTTGCCGCGCATGTTGGCGCGCACGAGCAGGAAGGCGGCGGGCGTGCCGATCAGCATCGCCAGCAAGCCGGTGCCCACGCCCACGACCAGCGAGCGGGTGATGGCCTGCATCCATACAGGCGAGGTGAACATCTGCTCGTACCATTGCAGCGAAAAGCCCTTGGGCGGCCACGTCAGCCCGGAACCCGCGTCGAACGACAGCGGGATCATCAGGAAGGCGGGGGCCGACAGAAACGCCAGGATGCCCAGCACGATCCACCACAACGTGCGCGATTGTCCCGTCCCCGACACCGAGCGCTTCATGCGCGTGGGCAGCAGCGCAAAGAGCGCGTCCGACACATTCGCCAGCACTGTCAGCACCGCATCGCCCGCGCGGCGCGACAGGCTGTCGCGGCCCGAGGTGCGCACGCGGGTCGACGCGCCTCCCGTCATTGTGGAAAGGCCCAGCACCTTGTCGTAGATGGCGAACACCACCAGCACCACCACCAGCAACAGCACCGACACGGCACCGGCGAATTCCCAGTTCATGGTCTGCTGGACCTGATCGATGATGATCTGCGTGATCATCGTCTCTTTGCGTCCGCCCAGCAGCGCGGGTGTGATGAAAAAGCCGATGGCCGTCACGAACACCATGATGGCCGCTGCGGCCACGCCGGGCATGGACAGCGGGAAGTAGATCTTCCAGAACGCCGTGCCCGGGCGCGCGCCCAGCGTGGAGGCGGCGCGCGGCAGGTTGCGATCGATGTTTTCCATGACAGACAGCATGGTCAGCACCGCAAGCGGCATCAGTGCATGCACCATGCCCACCAGCACGCTGCCAAAGTTGTAGAGCAGGTTGGCCGGCGCATCCAGGATGCCCAGCGCTTGCAGCAGCTGGTTCACCACGCCATTGCGGCCCAACAGCACGACCCACGCAAAGGTGCGCACCAGGAAGCTGGTCCAGAACAACAGCAGCACCCAGAACAGCAACGACGTCTTGCGCTTGGCCGACAAGCTGGAGATCAGGTAGGCCACGGGATAGCCTGCCACCACGGCAAAGAACGTCGTCCATAACGAGATCTTCAACGTGATCAGCAATACGTTCACATAGACCGACGATTCGAACAGCCGGTGATATTGAGACAGCGTGAAGCCTTGGTCGCCGAAGACGCTCAAGAGCAGCAGCTGGCCCACCGGATAGATCAGCAGCACCAGCAGCAGGATGACGAGCGGTGCCGCCATCAGCAAGTGACGCCGGCCTGCGCTCATGCGCTTTTTGGAAGGGGCAAGGGCAGTCATGCGTTCACTCCGCAATGGCCACGGCGTCGGCGGCTTGCCATTGCACCGTCAGCGGCTGGCCGATGGCGTATCGCTCGGTCTCGCGTTGTGTGGGATAGGCGACCACAATCGGCGCGGCGTCGGCCACGCCGGTATCCAGATACAGCTTGGTCAGGCTGCCCGTCACCATCACATCCAGCAGGGTGCCGGTCAGGCCCGGCCGGGGTAGGCCCGGCTCGTTCGCCGACACGCGCAGATTCTGCGGGCGCAGCATCACGGTGACAGCTTGGCCGGCGCGAATGGCGGAACCATTGGACAGCGCCTGCCCCGTTACGCCCTGATGGGCCAGCCGTACCGTCAGCGTGTCGCCGTCGACTGACGTGACCTCGCCCTTAAGCAGGTTCGATTCGCCCAGAAAGTCGGCCACAAACAGCGTGCGGGGACGGAAGTACAGGTCGGCCGGCGTGCCCAGCTGTTCGATCGCGCCGCCATTCATCAGGCAAATGCGATCGGACATCGTCATGGCTTCTTCCTGGTCGTGCGTGACGTAGACGATGGTGGTGCCCAGCTCGCGGTGAATGCGCTTGATCTCCAGCTGCATCTGATCGCGCAGCTTCTTGTCCAGCGCACCCAGCGGCTCGTCCATCAGAATGATCGCGGGCCGGTAGACCATGCAACGCGCCAGCGCGATGCGCTGTTGCTGCCCGCCCGACAGTTCGCGCGGCAGGCGGGTCGCCACGTGCGGCAGACGTACCATCTCCAGCGCTTCGTGCGCGCGGCGGCGCGCTTCGGCTGCTGGCACCTTGCGCATCTTCAGCGGGAACGCGATGTTCTCTTCGATGCTCATGTGCGGAAACAGCGCGTAGTTCTGGAACACCATGCCGATGTCGCGTTCGTAAGGCGCCCCGTAAGTGACGTCGGCCCCGTCGATCAGCACGCGGCCTTCGTCTGGTTGCGCGAGTCCCGCGATCAGGCTGAGCAAGGTGGTCTTGCCCGAGCCCGACGGACCCAGTAGCGTCAGGAACTCGCCGCGCGCCACGTCCAGATGCGTGGGCGCCAGCGCCACGAAGTCGCCATAGCGCTTGCCCAGGCCAGAGATTTGCAGATTCGAAGATGCCATGGTGTTCACTTACTTCAGTACCCAGCCGTTAAAGCGTTCCAGCACGTCACGCTGCTTGTCCAGCCAGTACGCGGCGTTGATGTGCAGGCCGGTCTTCATGTTGTCGGGATGCGTAGGGCAGTTGCGTGCCACGTCGGCCTTGATGTAGTCGAACGCGGCCGGCTGCGTGACACCTGCGGCGAAGTATTCGACCAGCGCGGCCTGGCGCTTGGGATCAGACGCAAACTTGATGAACTCACGGCATGCGTCGGCGTTGGGCGTGCCCTTCAGAATGGCCCAGTTGTCGCAGCCCCAGATGTTCTGGTCCCACACGATCTGCACCGGGGCGCCGTTGGCAATCGCCGATTGCGCGCGCGATACCCAGGTGGCGATCATGTCCACTTCGCCCGATCCCAGCATCTGTTCGACCTGCGCGCCGGTGTTCCACCACACGTCGACCGATGGTTTGATCTTGTCCAGGCTGGCCAGCGCGCGGTCGATGTCGCAGGGGTAGACCTTGTCGGTCGGTACGCCATCGGCCATCAGCGCTTCTTCGATGGTGTCAAACGGATGCTTGCGCAGGCCACGGCGGCCGGGGATGTCTTTCACGTTCCAGAAGTCGGCCCACGACGCGGGGGCGCGGCGGCCCTTGAACGCGTCCGTGCGGTAGGCCAGCACCGTCGTGTAGACGTTGTTGCCCACGCCGTACGGCGACATGTATTGCTTGGGAATGGTGGCGATGACAGGGTCGGATTCCAGGCCGTGCTTTTCCAGATAGACCTTGCCGCCTTCGGTCAGCATCAAGATCGCGGGCTGACTGATCTTGGCCATGTCCCAGGTGTAGTTGCCGGTGTCGACCATGCTGCGGATTTGCGCGGTTGGTTCGGCGTTGGCCTGCACGCCCACCACCTGGATGCCGGTGGCTTCCGAGAAGGGCTTATAGAACACGGCGCCGTACGCCTTGCTGTAGATACCGCCGTCATCGCGCACCACGATGCGCTTTGTGGCTGCGCGCGATGGCGTCCAGATCATGGGCATGGCCAACGCGGAGGCGGCGGCGGCCACGGTTTTCAGCGCGCTGCGGCGCGAAGCATTGTGCGAGGTTGATTTCATGGAAGACTCCTCTGGGTCGGGTCGATGACGGCAATTCGGTGAAGGACGGGCGAGGCTCAAGGCAGCAAGCGGCCGGGGTTGAACAGGTTGGCGGGATCGAACGCGGATTTCAGCGTGCGCATCATGGCCAGTTCGATGGGCGACTTGTAGTGCGCCATCTCGGCCAGCGACGTGCGGCCCACGCCGTGCTCGGCGCTGAAGGTGCCGCCCAGCGCGTCGGCAACGTCGTTGACGGCGCGGCGGATGCTGGCGGCCATCGCGTCGCGGTCGGGCAGCGCATTCCACGCATCGAACGTGAAGAAGGGAATGAAATGCACGTTGCCATCGCCCAGATGCGCCACGATCAGCGCCGGCAATTCAGGAACCAGGCGCCGCACGGCCGCGGTGGCTTCTTCGATGAAGCGGGGCACGCTGGACACCGGCACGGCGCTATCGGTGGTCAGGCCCACGCCGGCCTTCTTGTTGCCTTCGGAGACACTGTGGCGTACCTCCCAGAGAGCAGCGCGCTGGCTGTCGTTGCTGGCTACAACTGCGTCGTGCAGCAGGCCAAGATCAGACGCTTGTTCCAGAATCTGTTGCAGCAGATCCTGCAATTGCACGCCGCTGCCGGTGTCGGAAAGTTCCACCAGCACATGCCACGGGTACGTGCCCGCCAGCGGGTTCTTGCGGCCTGGCACATGCGCCATCACGATGTCGAGCTGGTTGCTGTCGATCATCTCGAACGCCGACAGGCGCGAGCCGCAGGCGCGCTGGAACAGGCCCAGGATGTCCAGCGCGGCCTGTGGACTGTCCGGGGCCAGCCACGCGACGGCGTGGTCGGTGGGCAGCGGATGCAGCTTCAATACGGCGGCGGTGACGATACCCATCGTGCCTTCGGCGCCGATGAACAAGTGCTTGAGGTCAAAGCCCGTGTTGTTCTTGCGCAGTGCCGTCAGGCCATTCCAGATGGCGCCGTCGGGCAGCACCACTTCCAGGCCAAGGATGTTGTCGCGCGTGTTGCCGTAGCGCAGCACGCCCGTGCCGCCGGCGTTGGTGGCGATGGTGCCACCGATCTGGCAAGAGCCTTCGGCGCCCAGGCTGATCGGGTACAGGCGGCCTTCGGCAGCGGCGGCCTCCTGCACGGTGGCGAGTACGCAGCCCGCTTCGACTTCCATGGAATTGTTAGCGGCGTCCACGCGCCGTACGCGGCGCATGCGCGCCAGGTTGACGATCACCGGGGGCGTGCCCTCAGCGGCAGGCACGGCGCCGCCGCACAGGCTGGTGTTGCCGCCTTGTGGCAGCACGGGGGTAGCGTACGCGTTGCACAGACGCACGATGTCGGCCACCTGCTGCGTGTTGCCGGGTAAGGCGACGCACAGCGCCGGCCCCTTGTACCGGCCGCGCCAGTCTTCGGTGTAGCCGGCGGTGTCGGCCTCGGAATGAAGGATGGCGTCGGCGCCCAGGCTCTGGGTCAACGCGTCTAGCAGGGTGGTGCCGTTGGTCATGTCTGTGATCCCGAATGGAGCTTGGGATCAATGGAACCCCGAGCGCATTGAGGCACAGCATACGATTACTTAAATCGCTTTTCGATTTAAGTAATCGTTATTCAATTGATTTTAGGGTATATCCTAAGCACTTTTACGGAGTTTGCCCGTGCGCAGAACCTCGGTCACGGGCAAGCAGCCATCGACGTCAAACCTGTTTTTCTGAGAGTCGGACTATGCGTGAAAAGATCGTTTTCATCGGCGGAGGCAACATGGCCTGCGCCATCATCGATGGCCTGATCGGCAAGGGACGGGACCGCGCCGATTTCCTTGTCATCGAACCCTACACACCGGCGCGAGACGCGCTGGTCGCGCGAGGGTTGACGTGTCAGGAACGTGCTGATGAGCAGATCGCGGACGCCGCCCTGTACGTGCTGGCCACCAAGCCGCAAGTGCTGCAAGAGGCCTGCGGGCAGGTGCGCGCATTCGTGCCGGCGGCTGCCACGGTGGTCAGCATCGCGGCGGGCGTGTCGCTGGCGTCCTTGTCCGAGTGGTTGGGCGGCCACGCCCGCATCGTGCGCGCCATGCCGAACACGCCGGCCAAGGTGGGGCTGGGCATGACGGGGTTGAGTGCCACGCCGGCCTGCGGCGCGGCCGAACGTGAGCAGGTGGACGCCTTGTTCGCGGCGGTGGGCGAGCGCATCTGGACCCATACCGAAGCAATGATCGACGCCGTCACAGCGGTAACGGGCAGCGGCCCAGGCTACGTCTTTTATTTCATGGCCGCGTTGGAGCAGGGCGCGCGCGAGCTGGGTTTTTCAGACGAAGATGCGCTCCGTCTGGCCGTGTCCACATTCCGGGGAGCGGCCGCGCTAGCAGCCAGCGAAGCGCTGCCGCTGACCGAATTGCAGGATCGCGTCACATCCAAAGGCGGCACCACCTACGCTGCGCTGTCGCACCTGCGCGAAGCCGGTGTAGCCGACGCGATTGCGCAGGCGGTGCACAAGGCGCAGCAGCGCGCGCAAGAGTTGTCGGCGGGCTGATCTGTGGGGTGAAATGCGGGCTGATCTGTGGGCTGATGGGCGAGCGGACGGCGGCTTGCCGCCGTAGCTTTTCGCGGCCTCTTGTCGCGTCCGCATCGATCACCTGCGCCTACGGCCGGCGGCTCAGCCACGCCAGCAACACCACCGACGTCGCGATGGCCGCCACGTTGAACTGCATGGCCGCCGCGAAAGCCTGGGCGTAACGCTCGGGCGCGCTGGCGTCCGCGTTGCGCGCTAGCGCGCCGCCGAACAGCATGCCCGCCATCGACACGCCCAGCGCCGCGCCCACTTGTTGCACCGTCGACACCACACCTGCGGCCATGCCGGCATGGCGGTCCTCTACCAGCCCCAGTGCCAAGTTCACCAGCGGTGTGTTGACCGCGCCTTGTGCCGCGCCCAGCCAGACCAGCGCGGGCACCAGCGACCATGGCGACAGCGCCGCACCGGCCCCGCCCACGTGCACCATCAGCGTGGCGGTGGCACCGCCATACAGCAGCGCAGCCAGTGCAATGGCGCGCACGCCGAAACGCGCGACGAGCCGCGGCGCGGCCATTGAGCCGGCCACAAAGCCGACGCTGGCGGGCGCGAAGATCAGGCCCGCGGTCAGGGCGTCCAACCCGAAGCCCGTTTGCACAAGCAACGCGTAGCAAAGAAACATGGCGCTGGCCGTCGAAAAAATCAGCATCACCAGCACGCAGCCGGCCGCAAATCTGGGCTGCGCCATCAAGCTCATATCGACGAGCGGCGCGCGGCCTTGCGCCTTGACACGCTGCTGTTGCCGCACGAACACGGCCAGCAGCAGCACGGATGCGGCGCCGCTTGCCAGCGTCCAGGCGGGCCAGTGTTGTGCGGGGCCTTCGACCAGCGCCAACAGCAACAGCGCGAGACCCGCGCCGACCCACGCTGCGCCCATCCAGTCCATGTCGGCGGCGCGCACAGCTGCGGTAGCACCGCCGTCCCCCGCAGCGCGCGCGTGGTTTGACGCCGCAGTGTGGGCGCGCTTCGGCGCCGCTTGCCGAGACTCTGGAATATGACGCGCCAGCGCCCACGCCACCAGTCCCAGCGGCACGTTCATCAGGAAGATGCCGCGCCACGCCAGGCCGAACAGATCCGCGTGCACGATCCATCCGCCCAGCACCTGACCCGCAATCGCGGCCAGGCCCAGTGTCATGCCCATCAAGCCGAACGCGCGCCGCCTTGCCGCGCCGTCGTAGCTCACGCGGATCAGCGCGTAGACCTGCGGGAACAGCATCGCAGCCGCCACGCCTTGAAGCACGCGCGCGCCGATCAAGGCGTTGGCGGTAGGCGCCACGCCGCACAAGGCCGACGCCAGCGCAAAGCCCACCATGCCCAGCGTGAACATCCGGCGCCGCCCGTGCCGGTCGCCCAACCGGCTGCCCGCGATCAGCAACACGCCATACGCAAGTTCGTACGCGACGATGATGAAGTTGATCTGCGCGAAGCTCGCTGACAGCGTGGCTTGCATGCTGGGGATGGCGACGTTCACCACGAAGAGATCGAAGATGGTGATGAAACCGCCGGACAGCAGCACGGCGAGGCCGAGCGGACCCAGCCTGGCCGGGTGCGGATTCGGCACCGCGTGTTGATCGCAGAGATCAGCCTCAGCAATGCTGTCGCCAGCGCGATCAGAAGGGGTAGAGCGGTCAGCAGATACAGAAAAAGCGTTCATGTCAGCGCCATCAAAAACAGAATCGACGCTATTCTGGGCAGGCTTTCAGGCTTATACAATTTGTGTGTTTATGCTGTTACTACGAGCAATAGCGCCGCGTGTGCTTCCGTTTGTCTTCTCGCCACCCTCATCGCCACATGCCCTCGACACCCGCTACTGACCGCCTGGATCGCACGCGCGCCGATCTGTCTGAATTCCTGCGCTTGCGGCGCGCGCGACTGCATCCTGCGGATCTGGGCCTGCCCGCCGGCGGCCGTCGGCGCACGCCGGGGCTGCGGCGTGAAGAAGTGGCTGCGCTGGCCGGGGTGGGGCTCGCCTGGTACACGTGGTTCGAACAGGGGCGCAACATCAGCGTGTCGGCCGCCTTTCTGGAAAACCTGGCGCGCGTGCTGAAGCTGGATGCCGCCGAACGGCGTCATCTGTATCTGCTGGCGCATCAACGCCCGCCCACCGAACCCGGCCGCACCTGGTGCACGGTGCCGCCGCAAGTGCGCCGCTTGATGGACGACTTGCCCGCGCGCCCGGCCTACATCCTGAACCTGCGCTGGGACGTCGTCGTCTGGAACGCCGCCGCGGATCGCGTGTTCGATTTTTCCGCACAAGCGCCCGGGCGCCGCAACCTGCTGTGGATGCTGTTCGTCGAGCCGCGCATGCGGCAGGTGTTCGTCAATTGGCCTGCGCAGGCGCCCGCCATGCTGTCCACGTTCCGGCGCGACTTTGCCAGCGCGTCGGGCGTGCCAGACATCGCCGAACTGGTCGATGAACTGCAAGCGGTATCGCCCGACTTCAACGCATGGTGGCGTGAACATGACGTGCATGGCGCCTGCATGGGCCAGCGTACGTTGCACGTGGAAGCGCTGGGCGACATCGCGTTCGAACACGCCACGCTGACGGTCGATGAAAGCCGTCACTTGCGGCTGGTGGTTTACGCGCCAGCGCCCGATGCACCGCTTGCCAACGACTTCGCGCGCTGGGTGGTGCAGCCGGGGGCGTCGGGCGCAGCCGCGTAGCGTGGCTCCAAAGAATCGTTGCGGGCTGGGTCTACGGGCGAACATCAGGCGGCTCCTATAGTCGCGCTGTCTTCAACCTTGTTCGCCGCCGCCCATGCCGTCCGCCCCGCTGTCCCGCCGTCATGCCTTGTTGCTGCTGGGTGTTGTGGTGCTGGCCTGGGGCTTGACCTGGGTTGTCAGCAAGCTGCTGCTGCAACACCTGACCCCGCTCTGGGCCGTCGCCGCGCGCAGCATCGTCGGCACCTTGGCCTTGCTGGCGTTGGGCCTGGCGCTGCGGCGCGTGGCGTGGCCGGTCAAGGCTGACATTCCCGTCATCGTCAGCGTGGGGCTGCTGCATATGGGCGCCTTCGCTGCGCTCGTGAGCCTGGGGCTGCAAACCGTGCCGGCCGGGCGCTCCGTGGTGTTGGCCTACACCACGCCGTTGTGGGTGATTCCGGCGGCGTCGCTATTCCTGCGCGAACCGATCGGCCCCGCGCGCAAACTCGGCTTGGCATTGGGTGTGCTGGGCTTGGCTGTCATCTTCAATCCGCTTGCCTTTGACTGGAGCCAGCGCGAGGCCGTTGTGGGCAACGGCCTGGTGTTGCTGGCCGCGTTGTGCTGGGCCGCCAACATCGTTTACGTGCGCGCCCACCGCTGGGTGACGCCGCCGTTTGAACTGGCGTTCTGGCAGGCCTTGCTGGCGTCGGTTGCGCTTAGCGGCTTGGCATACGCCACGGAAGGCGCGCCCGTCGTCGTCTGGACGCCTGCGCTGGCGGGCTTGTTGGCCTATGGCGGTGTCGTCGGTATTGCGGTGGCGTACTGGGCGGCGGTGAACGTCAACCGCGCGTTGCCCGCCAGCGTGACGTCGATGGGATTGCTGGGCGTGCCGGTCTTTGGCTTGCTGTGTTCAGCCGTGATTCTGCACGAACCCATCAGCCCGTCCTTGCTGGCGGGCATGCTGCTGATCGTGGGCGGCATCGTGGCGGGGGTGGTGGAACGGCGCGGGGGATGACGGCCGCACGCCGCGCTTGACGTCAGGAAATGCCGAGGAGTATCGTACGATTTATATCGAAAGATATATCTGAAGATACTCGTCTGACGTTTTCCGGAGGCATCCCATGCGCCACCCCGACTTCCAATCCCATCGCCACGGCGGCCGCCATGCCGCGCATTCGCAACACCCTCATCACGCCAGCGCCGCTGGCGATTGGTTTTCTGGGCCGCCAGATGGCGGGCGTGGCGATCCTGACGGATTCGGCGGCGATGGCCGTGGCTTTACGCGCGGACGCCGCGTCTCGGCCGATGACCTGCAACTGATGCTGCTTGGCCTGCTGGAACAAAGCCCCAGCCACGGCTACGAACTCATCAAGGCGTTGGGCACGCTCAGCAACGGTTTTTACACCCCCAGCCCCGGCATGGTGTACCCCGCGCTGACGTATCTGGAAGAGCTGGGCTACGCCACCGTCGAACCGGACGGCACCAAAAAGCGTTATCACCTGGCGCCGGAGGGCAAAGCGCATCTGGACGCCAACCGCGACCGCCTGACGCTGATGTTCAACCGCTTTCGCCACATCGCAAGAAAGATGGATTGGATGCGCCAGGCCTGGAGCGGCGCGCCGCAAGATCTGGGGCCTCAAGGCGAAGACGTGCGCACCGGCTGGCTGCCGGAATTCGTGCACGCGCGCCATGCGCTCAAGCAGGCGTTGTTGAAACGCACTGACGCAACCCCGGCCGAACAGCGCCGCATCGCCGCCATCCTGGCGCGCGCCACCGACGAGATCAACGCCACGCCCTGTGCCTGATCTTGGCTATTTGAATACTGGAATACTCATGACCCGTAGTGATTTGAATGTGGAGCGCGTCCGCCACAACCTGAAAATGCGCGTGCTGACCGTGCTGCGCGTCGAACGCATCGCGGCCCTGCTGGCTCGCGTGACCTTCACGGGCGACGACCTTGAAGACTTTGTGTCCGCCTCGTTCGACGACCACGTGAAGCTGTTTTTCTCTGCCGATCCCGCGCAGCCGCTGGTCCTGCCCACCGTGGGTCCGGACGGCGTGAAGTTTCCTGATGGCGCGCCCAAGCCTGCCGCACGCGACTACACGCCGCGCCGCTTCGATGCCGCCTCGCGCGAACTGGACATCGACTTCGTGCTGCA
>CAJYKY010000202.1 GCA_913775005.1 uncultured Achromobacter sp. | reverse complement strand
CAGCCCTTTGGACGCATGCAAGGTCGACATCTTGACCGCGTCGGGCTCCTCTTCCTCGCCACGCTCCAGCATCGTGACCAGCGCCACGTGCTGCACCAGATCAAAGAGCGTCATGTCGTCTTCTTCGGCCTTGCGCTTGAGCCAGCCCGTCAGTTCCAACACGTTCTGCCAGCGCGTCTGCGCGGGCCGTTCTTCAAACAGTTCGAACAGATGACGTTCGTACTGGATGGCCTCCAGCAGGTCATCCAGAAGCACGCCCGCCGGTTCGGCCGGCGCGGCGTCCTTGCCCGACACGGCGCCGCGCCCTGCGCGCCACTGCATGCGGCGGATGAATTCGGCGAAGGTGCGCAGCGGTTCCAATTGGCGCGGCGCCAGCAAGGCTTCGATCCCGGTTTCGGCCACGGCCGACAACAGGGATTGCTCGCGCGTGGCCGCATACTGGCCCAACACCTGCAAGGTGGCCTGACCGATACCGCGCTTGGGCGTGGTGGCGGCGCGGATGAACGCGGGGTCGTCATCATCGTTGGCCAACAGACGCAGGTAAGCCAGCACGTCCCGCACTTCCGCCTTGTCGAAAAAGCTTTGCCCGCCCGAGATCGTGTACGGAATCTTCAGGTTGCGCAGCGCCTGTTCCAGAATGCGCGCCTGATGGTTGCTGCGGTACAGGATGGCAAAATCTTTCCACTGCGCCTGTCGTTCAAAGCGCGAGGCAGAGATTTTCATCGCAATCGATTCGGCTTCCTGTTCCTCGCCGTCCATCGCCGACACCAGAATGGGTTCGCCCACGCCTAGCTCGGACCACAGCTTCTTTTCGAACAGCTTGGGATTTTTCTCGATGACCTGGTTGGCCGCAGCCAGAATGCGCTGCACCGAGCGGTAATTCTGTTCAAGCTTGATGAGCTTGATGTTCGGGTAGTCAGTCGTGAGCTTGGCCAGGTTTTCAATCGTGGCGCCGCGCCAGGCATAGATGGCCTGATCGTCGTCGCCCACGGCCGTGAACATCGCGCGTGTGCCGGTCAGCAATTGCACCAGCCGGTACTGGCACACGTTGGTGTCTTGATATTCGTCCACGAGCAGGTAGCGCACGCGGTTCTGCCAGCGCGTGCGCACTTCCTCGTTGCTGGCCAGCAGCAAGGCGGGAATGCGGATCAGGTCATCGAAGTCCACGGCCTGATACGCCGCAAGCGTCGCGGCGTAGCTGCGGTAGACATTGGCGGCTTCCACGTCGGCGGGCGTCACGGCTTCGCGCGCCGCGTCGTCCGGTTCCAGCAGCGCGTTCTTCCACAGCGAGATGATGCCCTGCACGTGGCGCAGACGGGCTTTGTCGGTCGTGGCCAGCAGCTCCTGGATGATGGACATCGCGTCGTCGGCATCCAGGATCGAGAACGTGGGCTTCAAGCCCGCGTTGCGCGCTTCTTCTCGCAGCATCTTCACGCCCAGCGAGTGGAAGGTGCTGATGATCAGACCCTTGGACAGCTTGCGATCCACCAGCGTCTTCACGCGCTCGTCCATCTCGCGCGCGGCTTTGTTGGTGAAGGTCAGCGCCACGACATTGCGGCCCATATAGCCGCATTCGCGCAGCAGGTAGGCAATCTTCTGCGTGATCACGCGCGTCTTGCCGCTGCCCGCGCCGGCCAGCACCAGACAGGGGCCGTCAAGGTACAGCACCGCTTCGCGTTGAGCGGGGTTCATGCCTAGAGCAATCGGTTCGCTAGCGGACATTTTCGTGTGGGGTCCCAATGGGGTCAGATCTCAAGCGGATCCACTTCCAGCTGCCAGCGCACGCGCGCCTCGTTGGCAAGGTAAGGCAGATGATGCGACCACGAGGCCAGGAAGGCCTGCAAGGCGGGCCGGCTGCTGCTTTCCACCAGCAACTGCGCCCGTTCGATATTGGCCACCCTGACAACGCGCAGCGGCACCGGGTCGTAGAGCATGATGGCGTCCAACCCCGGAAAGTCGGCCGCCCACTCGCCTTCCGGCAGGCTGCGCGCGCGCGCCAGAAATGCCTGGGCAACTTTCAATTCGCGGGCCTCGGCCGTCAACAGCGCCTGATAGACGAAAGGCGGCAGCCCCGTGCTTTCGCGTTCGTGCAGCGCATGCCGCGCAAAGCCCGCGTAGTCGTGGCGTAGCAGCGCCTGATAGACGGGCTGCTCGGGGTAGCCCGTCTGGATCAGCACTTCCCCATTGCCCTGATGGCGGCCAGCGCGGCCCGCCACCTGCATCAGTTGCGCAAACAGACGCTCGGGTGCGCGAAAGTCATGCGCAAACAGCATCGAATCGGAATTCAGCACGCCCACCAGCCCCAGCCGCGCGAAGTCATGGCCCTTGGCCACCATCTGCGTGCCAACCAGGATGTCGACGTCGCCCGCATGCACGGACGCGAACAGGGCCTCGGCGCTGCCCTTCTTGCGCGTGCTGTCGGCATCGATGCGCAGAATGCGCGCCTCGGGAAACAGTTCCGCCAGATGCTCTTCGACGCGCTGCGTGCCACGCCCCATCGGCGCCAGATCCTGGTCACCGCATTCAGGGCAAGCATGCGGCACCGGCGCCTGATAGCCGCAATGGTGGCATTGCAGGCGATGGCCACGGCCATCCGTGCGGTGCAGCACCGTGAACGCGGTGCAGCGCGGGCAATTGCTGACCCATGCGCAAGACTGGCAATGCAGCACCGGCGAATAGCCGCGCCGGTTCAAAAAGATAAGAGATTGCTCTTTGCGCGCCAGCCGCTCGCCCACGGCTTCCAGCAATTGCGGCGACATGCCGTGCTTCATCTGCAAGCGCCGCGTGTCGATCAGGCGCATGGACGGCAAGGTGCTGGACCGCGCGCGGCCGGGCAAGGTCAGCCGTAGATAGCGGCCGCGTTCGGCATGCTGCCAGGTTTCCAGCGACGGCGTGGCCGACCCCAGCACAACGGGGATATCGAGATCGTGCGCGCGCCACACGGCCAGGTCACGGGCAGAATAGCGCAGCCCGTCCTGCTGCTTGTAGGACGCGTCGTGCTCTTCGTCGACGACGATCAAACCCAGGTTGTTCAGCGGCGCGAAGATCGACATGCGCGTCCCCAGCACCATGCGCGCCTGCCCACGATGCGCGCGGGCCCAGGCCTGCAAGCGCTCGCCATCCGACAAGCCGCTATGCATGACGGCCAGCCCATCCGGACCGACCAGCGCTTCCAGCCGGGCGCGTAACGCGCCTTCCAGCTGAGGCGTCAGGTTGATTTCGGGCACCATCAATAGCACCTGGCGCCCTTCGCCCAGCACCTTTTCAGCGGCGCGCAGGTAGACCTCGGTCTTGCCGCTGCCAGTGACGCCATGCAGCAGCACGGGCTTGAAGCTCGTCAACGCGCCGAGGGTGTCCACGGCGGACTGCTGCGCATCATTCAAGGCCGGCGGCTGGTCAGGCGTGGCGGCCGTACGTACGGGTTTGCGCTTGCGATTGTCGAGCCGCGCCACGGGGCCGCCCGCAGATCGCTTGCCCTGATAAGCCGTGGGCTTGCGCAGCGGCGGCGGCAACGTGGGCAGCATCACTTCGCCCAAGGGCCGCTGGTAGTAATCGGCGGCAAAGCGCGCCATGCGCAACCAGTCGGCATCAAAGGGGGGCAGGTCATCCAGCACTTGTTCGATCGGGCGGATCTGCTTGGGATCGAACGAAGGCTCTGCGGGGTTTTCCACCACGACGCCGATCATCTTGCGCCGCCCGAACGGCACGATCACCCGCAGGCCCACCGGTACCGGCGCGTCGCTGCGGTAATCGAAGGGGCCAGGCAAGGGCACGTCCAGCGCCACGCGCACCCAGCAGATCGCTGCGGGAGTCGTCAATGGCGGCTGTTCAGACATGAAGGATCGGGCGGGTCATAAAGCGAAAGAGGCCGGTTGGGCGGGAAAGGGCTAGTTATGGGCGTGGCCGGGCAATTGTCGCCCGGCGTCAAATACCGGTTCCAGCCCCGCCTGTGGATAACTTTGGGGAAAAGGCTGGGGCAACATCAACATTTGGAATATGCGTAGATGGCACAGCCCCGGCCAGATCGGTGGAAAACTCTGTTTTAAGCTTTAAAAACAAGAGCTTAAAGGTTGTTCCCAGAATGTAAACCAGCTTATAAAGGGTTTTCCCCGAGCAAAATCTTGCTGTGCACAAGTGCCTGCCGGGGCCCTCAAAAGTCGGTCCTTGGGACCGAAGCGTTCACTCACTTACCCCCGCAGCGAGCGGCTGTGTTGGTGGACTTCGACGACCAATTCGGCTACCGCTTCAGGCGGTGTGAAACGCGAAATGCCATGGCCCAGGTTGAAGACATGGCCGCCCTTGCCCACCGGACCGAAAGCGTCCAGCACCCGGCGCGCTTCGGCACGAATGGCCGGGCCACCGCCAAACAATGCCATCGGATCCAGGTTGCCCTGGAACGCGACGGAATCGCCGGTGCGGCGGCGCGCGGCCGCCAAGTCTACCGTCCAGTCCAGGCCCACCGCGTCGCAACCGCAAGCGGCGATCTGCTCCAGCCATTGGCCGCCGCCCTTGGTAAAGACGATGACCGGCACGCGGCGGCCTTCGTGCTCACGGGTAAGGCCGTCAACGACCTTCTTCGTGTAGGCCAGCGAGAATTGTTGGAACAGGCCATCGGCCAGCACGCCGCCCCAGCTGTCGAACAGCATCACGGCCTGCGCACCTGCGGCGATTTGCGCATTCAGATATTGCAGCGTGGCTTCGGCGTTGATTTCAAGAATGCGGTGCAGCAGGTCGGGGCGCGAATACAGCATCGTCTTGATCAGACGGTAGTCATCGCTGCCCTTCCCTTCGACCATGTAACAGGCGATGGTGAAGGGGCTGCCGGCAAAGCCGATCAGCGGCACCTTGCCGTCCAGTTCGCGCCGGATGACGCTGACGGCATCGAACACGTAGCGCAGCTTGTCCATGTCAGGCACGGCCAGGCGGGCTACGTCGTCTTCGGTGCGCACCGGGTGCGCGAAGCGCGGGCCTTCGCCTTCAGCGAAATCCAGGCCCAGGCCCATGGCGTGCGGCACGGTCAGGATGTCCGAGAACAGGATGGCGGCGTCCAGGTCGAATCGGGCAAGCGGCTGCAATGTGACTTCCATTGCATAGTCCGGATTCTGAGCCAGGCCCATGAAAGAACCTGCGCGCGCGCGGGTGGCGCGGTACTCGGGCAGGTAGCGACCCGCCTGGCGCATGAGCCAGATCGGGGTGTAGGGCACGGGCTCGCGCAAGAGCGAGCGCAAGAACACATCGTTCTTCAAGCTGGAAGCAGACACGACTATCCTCGATGATCGGAAGCGGTGATTTTACTTCCACAAGCTGACAAGGCGCGGCGGGGCTGCATGGGGATCTTGTCGGGCCTCAATGTGCGCCCAGTGCATGCGCGTTTCGAAGCTGGGCGGCACGCCGGTAAGGCGCGGCTTCGATGCCGTGCTTGCGCATCAGCGCCCAGAAGGCACGCCGATGCTTGGAGCAGGCGCGTGCTGCCTGGGCGACGTTGCCGCCGTGGCGCGACAAGGCGTGGCGGATGTAGTCGCGCTCGAATCCATCGACAACCCGCGCCTTGGCAAGCCGAAACGATTCTTGCGCGAGCAGCCGGCGTGGCGGGGCAGCGGCATCGCCAAGGCCTGCCAACGCCTCGTCCAGCAGATCCGCCGGAACCGGGGGCCGCGAGTGACTGCCTGGCGCCGCGCGTTCGCCCGCCAGGGCTGCGTAGTGCGCGGCAGGTTCGCGCAAGCGATTGCGCGACGACAGGGATGGCTGTGGGGACAAGGCGGGCTGCGGCGAGTGCGACAAAGGCGGTGAATGCGATGAATGCGATGAATTCGGTGAATGCGGCCAGCTTGCCGGCTGACCCTGCGCCGTGCGCCGCAATCGGCCCAGCCGTACCCGCATGCTTTCCAGGCACGCTGGCTGGGCGATGAAATCGCTGGCGCCCAGGCCCAGCAGATCTTCGATGGCCGGGGCCTTCATGTCGGTCATCAAGAGCAGGATGGGAGTGGTGAGCGTGGCGCCCGCCTGGGCCAGCGCCATGCGCGCCCACGCGACCGACGATGGCGCCACCGGCAAGATGCAGCTGTCAAAACGGCGCAGCGCCACCGCCAGACGCGCCAGCGCCTGCACGTCAGACGCTGCGTCTGCGCAGCGGGCCGCTGGCGGGCAGGGCATTGCGGCGGGCCGCAAGGACGGCATCGCAGAGGTCACCGCCAGGGTCAGCTCTGGGGCCACCCCCGAACTCAGCGGCACCAGATGCAAGCGGACACGCGCCAAACCGCCGCGCTGCCCCGATACCCAGTCACGCATGGCGTCTTCATGGCCGGGCGCCAGCAACACCCCGCAATCCAGCACGTTTCGCACGCTTTCCCCTTTGGCTTGTTGGTCAAAGTTGAAGGCTACTGTTGCAAAACCACGCCAGCTATTCGTATCGAACGCATTGCGGTTGATGCACGGGGCCATTGCAGCGCTGCTGAAGTGCAGATCGCGCGCCCATGAAAAAAGCGGCCATTGGCCGCTTTTTCCAATCCGGGGCGAACCCCGGTTACTGCTTTGCCGCTTAGTGCGAACGACCGCCTTGGCGCAGCTTGCGCGCCGCGATGGCTTGCGCAGCCAGCATGGCGAGTTCCGCTTCGACAACCGCGATGTCAGCCTTGTCCTTGGCGTTCGCCAGGGCCTCTTCGGCCTTCTTGCGAGCTTCCACGGCGCGGGCTTCGTCCAGGTCGGATGCACGGATAGCGGTGTCGGCCAAGACCGTCACGCTGCCCGGCTGCACTTCCAGAATGCCCCCGGCGACGAAGATGTTTTCCTCGCCTTGGTCGGCACGAACGATCTTGACCGTCCCGGGGCGTATGCGCGAAATCAGCGGGGTGTGGCCGGGCAGAATGCCCAGTTCACCCGCTTCGCCAGGCAGCACCACGAACTTCGCCTCACCGGAGAAGATCGCTTCCTCTGCGCTGACGACATCCACATGCAGGGTAGCCATATCGGTTCCTTATTGCAGTTTCTTGGCCTTCTCGAAGGCCTCGTCGATCGAGCCGACCATGTAGAAGGCCTGTTCCGGCAGCGCATCGCACTCGCCGTTCACGATCATCTTGAAACCACGGATGGTTTCGGCCAGCGGAACGTACTTGCCCGGCGAACCCGTGAACACTTCGGCCACGTGGAACGGCTGCGACAGGAAGCGCTGGATCTTACGCGCGCGGGCCACGGCCTGCTTGTCTTCCGGCGACAGTTCGTCCATACCCAGAATCGCGATAATGTCGCGCAGTTCCTTGTAGCGTTGCAGCGTTTGCTGCACACCACGAGCAACCGAGTAGTGCTCTTCGCCAACGACTTGCGGGTCGAGCTGGCGGCTGGACGAATCCAGCGGATCCACGGCGGGGTAGATACCCAGCGAGGCGATGTCACGCGACAGCACGACGGTGGAGTCCAAATGCTGGAAGGTCGTGGCAGGCGACGGATCGGTCAAGTCATCCGCAGGGACGTACACGGCCTGGATGGACGTGATCGAGCCCGTCTTGGTCGACGTGATGCGCTCTTGCAGCTTGCCCATTTCTTCAGCCAGCGTGGGCTGGTAGCCCACGGCCGACGGCATACGGCCCAGCAGTGCGGACACTTCGGTACCGGCCAAGGTGTAGCGGTAGATGTTGTCCACGAAGAACAGGATGTCGCGGCCTTCGTCACGGAACTTCTCGGCCATCGTCAGGCCGGTCAGCGCCACGCGCAGACGGTTGCCCGGGGGTTCGTTCATCTGACCGAACACCATCGCAACCTTGTCCAGAACGTTCGACTCTTCCATTTCGTGGTAGAAGTCGTTGCCTTCGCGGGTACGCTCACCCACGCCGGCAAACACCGACAAACCGCTGTGCTGCTTGGCGATGTTGTTGATGAGTTCCATCATGTTCACGGTCTTGCCCACGCCGGCGCCGCCGAACAGGCCGACCTTGCCGCCCTTTGCGAACGGGCAGACCAAGTCAATAACCTTGATGCCGGTTTCCAGCAGTTCCACCGACGGCGACAGTTCGTCGAAACGGGGAGCTTCCTGGTGAATGCCACGCTTTTCTTCGTGTTGGATCGGGCCGGCTTCGTCGATGGGACGACCCAGCACGTCCATGATGCGGCCCAGCGTGCCGGTGCCGACCGGCACCGAGATCGGGGCGCCCGTGCCGTTGACCTTCATGCCGCGGCGCAGGCCGTCGCTGGAGCCCAGCGCAATGGTACGCACCACGCCGTCGCCCAGCTGTTGCTGCACTTCCAGCGTCAGACCCTTTTCGGCGAACGACGAAGACTCGTCCTCAGCCAGGGTAAGCGCTTCATAGATCTTGGGCATTTGATCGCGGGGGAACTGAATATCCACCACGGCGCCGATGCACTGAACGATGGTTCCGTTGCTCATGTCGATTCCTTGCTTGATAGCTTTAGACGGGAGCTGCCTCGCCTTAAACGGCGGCAGCGCCCCCTACGATTTCCGAAATTTCTTTGGTGATCGCGGCCTGACGGGTCTTGTTGTAGACCAGTTGCAGCTCTCCGATGACCTTCTTGGCGTTGTCCGACGCCGCCTTCATGGCGACCATCCGGGCCGACTGCTCCGAAGCCATGTTCTCGGCCACGGCTTGATACAGCAGGCCTTCAACGTAACGCTGCAGCAGGTCGTCGATCACGCTACGGGCGTCGGGTTCGTAGATGTAATCCCAGCTGTAGTCCGACTTCACTTCCGACGTCTTGGTCAGGCTCTCTGCACCCGTCTGGTACGGATCTTCCAAACCACTGGCCAGCGGCAGCAGACGCAGGAACAACGGCTCTTGCTTCATCGTGTTGACGAAGCGGGTCGAAGCCACGTACAGCGCGTCGATGCGGCCATCCAGGTAGGCGTCCAGCTGCACCTTGATCGCGCCCAGCAGGCGGTCCAGTTGCGGCTTGTCGCCCAGTTGTACTTCCTGGGAAACCAGTTTGGCGCCGATACGGGTCAGCACACCCACGCCCTTGTTGCCGAAAGCGGTCGCTTGGACGGCGATGCCGTTCTTCTCGAACTCTTTCAGCTTGCCCAACGTCACACGGGTGATGTTGGTGTTCAAGCCGCCGCACAAACCCTTATCAGTCGTCACCATGACCACGCCGACCGCTTTGATTTCGCGTTCGACCAGGTACGGGTGGCTGTACTCGGGGTTGGCCTGCATCAGATGCGCAGCAATCTCGCGCACCTTGGTGGCGTACGGACGACCAGCACGCATCCGTTCCTGCGCCTTGCGCATTTTGGATGCGGCGACCATTTCCATCGCCTTGGTGATCTTGCGCGTGTTTTGCACGCTCTTGATCTTGGTTCGGATTTCCTTAATTCCGGGCATTGCGCTTTCCTGTGAAGACTGGCCGATGGGTTCCGCTCGCGCCTCAACCATCCGGGAAGGATGGGTGAGGCGTTGCAGACGCCTAACCCATCACTTTCTTAAAAAGCACCGTGCTTCTTGAATTCCTGAACGGCGGTGGCCAGTTCGGCCTCGTCGTCCTTGGACAGTTCCTTGGTGTCTTCGATGCGCTGGATCATGGCCGCATGCTTGGCCTTCAGTTGATCCTTCAGCGACTTCTCGAACGACAGCACTTGGGCCACGTCCACGTCATCCAGGTAGCCGTTGTTGACCGTGTACAGCGTGACGGCCAATTCCCACACTTGCAGCGGCTGGTATTGCGGCTGCTTGAGCAGTTCGACCACGCGCTTGCCGCGTTCCAGCTGGCGACGGGTAGCGTCGTCCAGGTCGGAGGCGAATTGCGCGAAGGCGGCCAGTTCACGGTACTGCGCCAAGTCGGTACGGATACCGCCGGACAGCTTCTTGACGACCTTGGTCTGCGCAGCGCCACCCACACGCGACACCGAGATACCGGCGTTGATTGCGGGGCGGACACCGGCGTTGAACAGGTCGGTTTCCAGGAAGATCTGGCCGTCGGTGATCGAGATCACGTTGGTCGGAACGAAGGCGGACACGTCGCCTGCCTGGGTTTCGATGATCGGCAGTGCGGTCAGCGAACCGGTCTTGCCCTTGACGGCGCCATTGGTGAACTTTTCGACATAGTCTTCGTTCACGCGGGCAGCACGTTCCAGCAGACGCGAGTGCAGGTAGAACACGTCGCCCGGGTAGGCTTCACGGCCCGGCGGACGGCGCAGCAGCAGCGACACTTGGCGATAGGCCCAGGCTTGCTTGGTCAGATCGTCATAAACGATCAGGGCGTCTTCGCCACGATCGCGGAAGTATTCGCCCATCGTGCAACCGGCGTAGGCGGCCAGGTATTGCATGGCGGCCGAGTCGGAGGCCGAAGCGGCCACGACGATGGTGTATTCCAGCGCGCCGTGCTCTTCCAGCTTGCGAACCACGTTGTTGATCGTGGAAGCCTTCTGGCCGATAGCGACGTACACGCAGGTGACGCCCTTGCCCTTCTGGCTGATGATCGTGTCGACAGCGACAGCGGTCTTGCCGGTTTGGCGGTCGCCAATGATCAGTTCGCGTTGACCGCGGCCGATCGGCACCATCGAGTCGATAGCCTTGACGCCGGTTTGCAGCGGCTGCGACACCGAGCGGCGGGCGATAACGCCAGGCGCCACTTTTTCAATGATGTCGGTTTCTTTGGCGTTGACCGGGCCTTTGCCGTCGATCGGTTCGCCCAGCGTGTTGACCACGCGGCCTTTCAGTTCGGGACCAACCGGAACTTCCAGAATGCGGCCGGTCGTCTTGACCTGGTCGCCTTCGGAGATGCCGGTGTAGTCACCGAGAATAACGGCGCCGACGGAATCACGCTCGAGGTTGAGCGCCAGACCGAAAACGTTGTTCGGGAATTCGAGCATTTCGCCCTGCATCACGTCGGACAAGCCGTGGATGCGGGTAATACCGTCGGTCACGGACACGACGGTGCCCTGAGTACGGACATCAGCCGAAGCGCCCAGGCCCTCGATGCGGCTCTTGAGCAGTTCGCTGATCTCGGAGGGATTGAGTTGCATATTGACTCCTGGAATCCTGTTAGTTGCCTTAAGCGGCGAGCTGATCGCGCATGCGGACCAATTGGGCTTGTACGGAAGTATCGAGCACCTGGTCACCGACAGCCACGCGCACGCCGCCAATCAACGACGAGTCGACGGTGACGTTGGGCTTGAGCTTGAGGCCGAATTTTTGTTCGAGCGCGGCGACCAGGTCTTTGACCTGGGCATCGCTCAGTTCGAACGCGCTGGTGATTTCCGCCTGCGCCGTGCCTTCGTGACGATTGCGCAGCACCGCAAATTGCGTGGCGATGTCGGGCAGCAGCAGCAGTCGGTCGTTTTCGACCAGCAGCTCGATGAAATTACGGGCGGCCTGGGGCAGTTCGGCCTTGATCAGGCCGGAAAACAGCTCGACGCGCTGCTTGTCACCCAGACGCGGGTCGGCCATGGCCTCGCGCACGTCGGGGTTGGAGGCGACCTGCGACATTTCGCTGACCAGGTCGGCCCAGGCCGGCAAGCCGGCCTTGTCGTCGCGCGCTGCGCTGAAGAGCGCTTCAGCGTAGGGCCGGGCAACAGTGGAAAGTTCAGCCATGACGGTCCCGGATTAAAGCTGCGCGCGAAGCTGGTTGAGCAGCTCGGCGTGGGCGCGGGCGTCAACCTCGCGCTTGAGGATCTGTTCAGCACCCTTGACTGCCAACGCGGCGACGTCGTCGCGCAATGCGTCACGGGCGCGCTGGACTTCCTGCGCGGCGTCCTGCGCGGCCTGAGCCACGATACGGGCGC
The DNA here is from genome assembly GCA_913775005.1 of uncultured Achromobacter sp. GTDB lineage: Bacteria > Pseudomonadota > Gammaproteobacteria > Burkholderiales > Burkholderiaceae_B > Achromobacter. The sequence goes on along the minus strand of CAJYKY010000202.1, from coordinate 2,099 downwards.
GTTCAGCTTCCGCTTCACGGCGGGCTTGCTCGATCAGCGAGGCGGCTTGTTTTTCGGCCTCGATGATGCGTGCGTGGTTTTCGGACTTGGCAGAAGCCTCGATCAGACTGACGCGCGCCTGGGCTTGAGCCAAGTCGGCTTTGCCCTTCTCGGCGGCGGCAAGGCCGTCGGCGATTTTTTGGCGGCGCTCGTCCATCGCCTTCGTCAGAGGAGGCCACACGAATTTCATCGTGAACCAGCCCAGAACGAAGAACACGAGCATCTGGAAAATGATCGTCGCGTTCAGATTCACGGTCGTTCCTTTAACACCTTGCGGCTCCGACCGCACCCGGAAAGGGGCGTCACGGAGCACTCGATACTTTGCTGGCCGGCGACGGGGCTGTTGCCCGCATCGCCGCCAACGTCATGACCCGCCTATTCGCCGGCGGGCGCTGCCTTAGCCGACGAACGGGTTGGCGAAGGCGAACAGCATGGCAATACCCACGCCGATCAGGAATGCCGCGTCGATCAGGCCAGCAAGCAGGAACATCTTGGTTTGCAGAGCGTTCATCAGCTCAGGCTGACGAGCCGAGGCTTCCAGGTACTTGCCGCCCATCAATGCGATGCCGATGCAAGCGCCGATAGCACCCAAACCGATGATGAGACCGCAAGCGAGGGCAACGAAAGCGACGTTGGTCATGACAACTCCTTGGTTAGAAATCTGAAGTCAAAAATTGAAAAATAAGGGGTACAGCTCAATGCAAGATAATCTTGCTATCCCACGCTGGCCGGGTGGCCAGCGCAGGAAATTCGGGGGGCTTAGTGGCCTTCGTGTGCCTGGCCGAGATACACCAGCGTCAGCATCATGAAGATGAAGGCCTGAAGAAGAACGATCAGGATGTGGAAGATCGCCCAGATGGAGCCGGCCAGGATGTGGCCGATTCCCAAGCCGATGCTGGCGCCGTTAAAGCCGGTCCAGGCGCCGCCCAGGAGGGCGATCAGCATGAAAATCAGTTCGCCGGCGAACATGTTGCCGAACAACCGCATGCCCAGCGAGACGGACTTGGCGGCGTATTCGATCAGGTTCAGCAGCAGGTTGAAGGGGGCCAGCACAACGGCGCCCAGGCCATGCGCATGGAACGGCGCGGTGAACAGTTCTTTGACGAAGCCGCCCGGGTGCTTGATCTTGATGCCGTAGTAGAACATCAGCAGCAGCACGCCCAGCGACATGCCCATCGGCACGTTCAAGTCGGCCGTCGGCAAAATACGATGGTAGTAAAGGGGATCACCATGCTCGGCACCCAGGCCGGTCAGGCGCCAGATGGACGGCAGCAGGTCGACCGGCAGCAAGTCCAGCGCGTTCATCAGGATGATCCAGAGGAACACGGTAAGCGCCAGCGGGGCGATGAAAAGACGGCTCTTGGCGTTGTGGACGATGCCCTTGGCCTGGTCGTCGACCATGTCGACGATCATTTCCACGAAAGCCTGGAAGCGGGTCGGCACGCCACTGGTGGCGCGGCGAGCTGCGCGCCACAGGAAGAAAATGACGATCAGGCCCATCAGGCCGGACCAGAACAACGAGTCGTAATTGATGATGTCGAACTGAGCAATTGCGCTCTGTTTCTCACCGGTATTGTTCAGGTGCACCAGGTGATGCTGAATATACGCGGACTGAGGCGACACGTCGCTGGCAGCAGCCATTTGAATCCTACCCTATTTGCTGTATGCCCGAACCCTTGCGAGCCGGACGATTCCACGATCACGTTTGCCGCTAATGACTACTCGGCGCTAAGACAACTTGCGGAACATCAAGAGCAAGAGGTAACCCTTCAATGTGAGTATCAGACCGAGCAATGCAGCGGGCCAGACGAGGCTGTCCTGCGCTACACGCGAAAGCAGCCACAACAGCAACGCCGTTGCGAACAGCTTGATCAACTCACCAGAGAGAAAGGTAAAGGGATTGGCTCGACCAGTCCGAACACTGACAACCAGGCGCAATGCAAACAATGCATTGGGTATGAAATACGCTCCCGCCCCCGCCAGCGCCGACCAACCTGCCGCCGCCCCTCCGACAACCCCCGCTATTACTGCTGCTGCGAGCCCCATGGCGCCTTGCGCCG
>CAJYKY010000201.1 GCA_913775005.1 uncultured Achromobacter sp. | reverse complement strand
CGAACAAGGTCAGTAGTGTACCCAGCAACAGCCCGCCCACCAGAACCCAGCCGATCTGCTGGCGCGATTCCGCCCCCGCGCCCGTGGACAGCGCCAGCGGCACGGTGCCCAGCACCATCGCGCCGGTCGTCATCAGAATGGGGCGCAGGCGCAGCACGCTGGCTTCGGTGACAGCGGCGAACAATTCCTTGCCTTCATCGCGCAGCTGGTTCGTGAATTCCACGATTAGAATGCCGTGCTTGGTGATCAGCCCCACCAGCGTAATCAACCCGATCTGGCTATAGATGGACAGCGTGCCGCCCGTCAGCCACAAGGCCAACAACGCCCCCGTCATCGACAGCGGCACCGACAGCATGATGATGAACGGATTGCGCCAGCTTTCGAATTGCGCGGCCAGCACCAGGTAGATGAACGCCAGCGCCATGCCGAAAACCAGATAGATGCTGCCCGACGAATCGCGGAATTCGCGCGACTGCCCGTCCAGGTCGGTGACGATGGTGTTGGGCAGCACGTCGCGCGCCACTTGATGCATGTGCGTCAGCACTTCGCCCAGCGCGTAGCCCGGCGCCACGGCGGCGTCGATCTTCACAGCGCGCAGCCGGTTGAAGTGGTTCAGCGACTGCGGCGACACGCCTTCATGCACACCAAGCAGGTTATCCAGCTGCACCATGCTGCCGTCACGCGCGCGCACGTAGATGCCCGAGATATCGGTGGGGTTGGCGCGATCGCGCGGCGTCACCTGGACGATGACGTCGTACTGCTCGCCCTCGTCCTTGTAGCGCGTGACCTGGCGCCCGCCCAGCATCGACTCCAGCGTGCGGCCCACCGTGTCCACGTTGGCGCCCACATCGGCCATCTTGTCGCGGTCCACGCGCACGCGCAGCTCGGGCGTGTTCAAGCGCAGGTCCGTGTCCAGGTTGAGCAGGCCGGGATACTTGCGCAGTTCGGTCAGGAACACCTCGGTCAGCCGCGCCAGCTCGGCGTACGAGGCCTGGCTCATGATGATGAATTCCACCGGCTTGGAGCGCGCGGACTGCCCCAGCGACGGCGGGTTGGTCGGGAACGCACGCACGCCGGGCAGCGACGCGAATTGCGGCTGCAACTGCTGCGTGATGGCCTGCTGCTTGCGATCGCGCTCTTCCCAGGGCTTGAGCCGCAAGATGGCAGTGCCGTCTGTCACCGTCGGAAAGCCCACGGTGACCTGGCTGCCGCTGGCTTCAGAAATCTGGGAATAGAACTTCTCGATACCCAGCATGCTGTCCAGCGTGTAGTTCAGCGTGGCGCCTTCCGGCGAACTGACAATGCCGAACACCACGCCGCGGTCTTCAATGGGTGCGAGTTCGCTCTTGACCACCTTGAACAGCACACCGCTGCCGGCCGCCACGGCCAGGCCGATCACCACCACCAGCCAGCGATGACGCAGCGACGCCCCCAGCAGCCGGCGATACCCGTTGCTCATGCCGTTGAGCCAACCTTCAATCAGGTTGTACATACGGCTATGGCTGCTTTGATGGCGCAGCAGCACCGAGCACATCATGGGCGTAAGCGTCAGCGCCACAAAGCCCGACACCAGCACGGCGCCCGCCAGCGCCAGCGCAAACTCGATGAACAGCCGGCCCGTGCGGCCGGTGGCGAATGCCAGCGGCGCATAGACGGTGACCAGCGTCATCGTCATGGCTACCACCGCAAAGCCGATTTCCTTGGAGCCGCGCAGCGCCGCTTCCTTGCGCGGCATGCCCTCTTCAATGTGCCGGTAGATGTTTTCCAGCACCACGATGGCGTCGTCCACCACCAGGCCAATGGCCAGCACCATGGCCAGCAGCGTCAGCGTGTTGATCGAAAAGCCGAAGAAGTACATCAGCGCGCAGGCGCCCACCAGCGACACCGGGATCGTAACGATGGGAATGATGCTGGCGCGCAGGTTGCGCAAGAAGAAGAAAATCACCAGCACCACCAGGATGATGGCTTCGCCGATGGTGTGGAAAACGGAATCGATCGAACGCTCGATGAACACCGACGAGTCGTAGGCGATGTTGAGCTTCATACCCGCCGGCAGCGTCTCGTTCAGGCGTTCGACTTCCTGACGGGCGGCCTTGGACAGTTCCAGCGGGTTGGCGGTGGACTGCCGCGTCACGCCGATATTGATGGCGGGCTTGCCGTTAAAGCGCGACAGCACGCGGTCGCTGGCGGCGGCAATTTCTACCTTGGACACATCGCGCAGGCGGACGGGGTAGCCCTTCACGTTCGCCACGATCACGTCTTCAAACTGCGCGGGCGTTTGCAGATCAGTGGACGACACCACCGAAAATTCGCGGGCGCGCGATTCGATACGGCCGGCCGGAATTTCCACGTTCTGGCTGCGCAGCGCGGCCTCCACGTCCTGCACCGTCAACCCGTAAGCGGCCAGCTTGTCGCGGTCGACATAGATGCGCATGGACGGCAGACGTTCGCCAAACACGCGCACTTCGGCCGCGCCCGGCAGCACCGACAGACGGGTCTTGATATAGCGGTTGATGTAGTCGGACGTCTGAATCGCCGAATATGAACCCGATTCCACCGCGATATAGATGATGGGCTGCGAGTCCGCTTCGACCTTGCCGATGATGGGTTCGTCGATTTCGTCCGGCAGGAAGCGCCGCGCGCGCGACACCTTGTCGCGCACTTCGGCAGCGGCGGCGTCCGGGTTTCGAGACAGGTTGAACTTGATGTTGATAAGGCTGCGTTCCGAGCGGCTGCGCGAGGTCATCACGTCCACGCCCTCGATCCCGGCCAGCTGATCTTCAAGCGGCTTGGTGACCTGGGACTCGATCACCTCGGGCGAGGCGCCTTTGTAGGTCGTGTCGACCGAGACGATGGGTTCGTCGATCTTGGGATATTCGCGCACCGTCAGGCGCGAATAGGAGATCAGGCCGATCAGTACGATGATCAGCGACAGCACCGACGCAAACACCGGCCGCTTAATGCAGGTTTCGGAAATACGCATTGCGTCACCGCCAAGAAAAAATGAAAGCCGGCCTCATGGGCCCCACCTCACGAGCCGCCGCCGACCACCGTCACGGCAGCGCCGTCGGTCACGCGCTGCATGCCCGCCACCACCAGCGCATCGCCCGCCGCCACGCCCGTCAGGATCTCGACACGGCCTTCACGCCGTTCGCCGATCGTGACTTCTCGCCGCTCGGCGCGGCCATCCTTGATCCGGTAAACGTACTGCGTCTCGCCCGACGGCGACAGCGCCGCTTCCGGTACGACCAGCGCCTTGTCCTGATTGAACAGCAACTGCACGCGCGCGAACATGCCGGGGCGCAGCACCGCGTCCTTGTTGGCCACCGTGGCGCGCAGCAGGATGGACCGGCCGCCAGCGTCCACCAACGGACTCACGGCATAGACCAGCCCCTGGCGCTCCTGGCCTGGCAAAGCATCCAGCCGCAAGGTCAGCTGCTGGCCCACGCCCACCTTGCTCAAATACATTTCCGGCACGCGGAAATCTACTTTCAGCGGGTCGATGGCTTCCAGCGGCGCCAGGTCCTGCCCCTGGTTCACGTAGTCACCCACGGACACGCTGCGCAGCCCGGCAATGCCGCCAAACGGCGCCGAGATGGTCATCTTGTCCAGCCGCGCCTGTGCCAGCGCGACGGCGGCTTCCTGCACTTTCAGCGTGCTGGCGGACTCATCGCGCGCCTGCTGGCTGACAAAGCCTTTGCCCTGCAATTCGACGGCCCGGCGGAAATGGCTCTGGGCCAGCGTCAGGTTGGCGCGCGCCTGCGCAAGTTCAGCGCGCGGCACCGAGTCGTCAAGCCGGATCAGCGTCTGGCCGCGCGTGACCGGCTGGCCTTCCTTGAAGTCGATGGACTGGATACGGCCGGCCACTTCCGGGCGCAGCACAACGGATTCGTCGGAACGCAGGCTGCCCACGGCGGACAGGCCGCGCGCAAACGGAATCTCTTTGACGGTGGCTACCTCGACGCGGACCGGAGCAGCCGGCGCGGCTTGAGGTTTGGCGGTGGTTTGGGCGGGCGCGGCCCCGGGCGCGAGCCAGCGCGGCACAAAAACGCCCAATGCGGCCCCCGCGGCCATCCCGGCCGCGACGGCGGCCAGCAGTACAGCTTTTTTCATGCGCGAATGTGGCGGTGTTGCGGCGCGGACCGAATTACCCCACTAGGCCAACGCCGCAGGAACTGGGATGAGGGAAGGCACTGTAGCACCCGGATTTACATACTGGAACAATCCAGAAGCCGGATGAAAGAACTAAATCCGCCCTTCCAGGCGGATTTCAGGGTATATCCCGATGTCATCAGCCTCGTCGAGCTGATTCCACACCCATATTGGCCAGCTGATCGGCGCGTTCGTTGCCAGGGTCGCCCGCATGGCCGCGCACCCAGCGCCACGACACCCGATGCCGCTGCACCTGCTCATCCAGCGCCTGCCATAGCTCGGCGTTCTTGACGGGTTTCTTGTCCGCCGTCATCCACCCCCGGCGCTTCCAGTTCGTCAGCCACTCGGTCATGCCTTTCATGACGTACTGGGAATCCGTGTGGATCGTGACGACGCAAGCACGCTTGAGCGCCCGCAGCCCCTCGATGACCGCCAGCAGCTCCATCCGGTTGTTGGTGGTCTGGAGTTCGCCGCCATGCATGGTTTTCTCGTGGCCGCCGGCGCGCAGCAAAACGCCCCATCCGCCCGGACCCGGGTTGCCCTTGCAGGCGCCGTCAGTCCACATTTCCACTACCGGGTCGTTCGCTTTGTTGTCCTGCATGGTGCTGCTTGATAATCCTTGTTCGTGCAAAAAAAGCCGGGGCGCAGCCCGTCAAAGAAAGCCGGGGCCAGGCCCGTCAGGAGCGGTCAAAACCATCGTCCGCCTGGCGGTTGACCACCACCGACGCCGCGCGCGCCCGCTTGGGGTTGGTCTTCCAGGCCGGCCCGATGATACGCATGCTGGCAACCCGCTTGACGGCCGACACCATATATACCGCGCCGCCCACGCTCCACCATCGGGCGCCCGCCGACTCCAGAAAGCCCCAGCGTTGCAGCCATTTTTCGCTGCGGCAGGCAGGCGCATAGCAGCCAAAGCTGCTTTCTTCCACTTCCAGGGACAGCAGCTTGAACCAGTCTTTCAGACGCGGCAGCGACACCTGCGACGACGGCGGCTGGGGCAGCCACGGTTCCATGCCGGGCATGCGCGTGCGCGCGCCCCACATGCTCCAGGGGTTGAAGCCCGAAATCACGACCCGCCCCTCCGGCACCAGCACGCGTTCGACCTCGCGCAACACGTTGTGCGGGTCTTCCGTGCATTCAAACGCATGGGGCAGAATCAGCAGATCCACGCTTTGGGATTCGAACGGCAGCGCTTCGGGCTCGGCCAGCACCACGCGCGACTGCCAGCCGGCAATGTTTTCCGTCGTGGGCGTCTCGGTGCCGACATATCCCTTGAACGGCATGCGGTTCGCGCGCAGCAGGTTCGTGTCGGCCAGGCCGACCTGCCAGGCATAATAGCCAAACACATCCGCGACAGCCGCGTCGAACTGGGCGCGCTCCCAGGCCAGGGCGTACTGCCCCGGTGGCGTCTGGAACCATTCGGCCAGTTCTACAATCGGCGGTGTTTCTTCTGCCACGTTCTATTCCTTCGAATCTCATGCAAGCCTTGACCGCCCCCGCAGGCGGCCGCGAGCGCGATGCCGCGGTCTTGCCTCTACCCGCCTTCTCCGACAACTACATTTGGGCCATCGTCCACGGCAAGGATGCCGCCGTGGTAGACCCGGGCGAAGCCGGGCCGGTGCTGCAATGGCTCGACGAAAAAGGCTTGAGGCTGCGCGCCATTCTACTCACGCACCATCATGGCGACCACGTAGGCGGCGTGCTTGAATTGTCACGCATCGGTGACCTGACCGTATACGGCCCGGCGCAAGAAAGGCTGCCGCGCTGCGATGTGCCGCTCGCCGAAGGCGACCGCGTGGTGCTGCCCGGACTGGACCTGGACCTGCGGGTGCTGGACGTACCTGGCCACACCGCCGGCCACATTGCATACACCGGCCGCGCGGCTGGCATTGACCCCGTTTTGTTCTGTGGCGATACCCTGTTTGCCGGGGGCTGCGGCCGGCTTTTCGAAGGCACTCCCGCGCAAATGCATGATTCCTTAGGGAAATTTGCCAATTTACCGCCAGATACACAGGTTTTTTGCGCACACGAGTACACTCTAGCGAACTTGCGCTGGGCATTGGCCGTGGATCCCGCCAACCGCACCCTGCAACAGTGGTATCAGCGGGCCCAGCAATTACGAGCAGAAGGTCTTCCCACGCTTCCGTCGACGATCAGTCAGGAACGCGCGACGAACCCGTTTTTGCGTACGCAGCAAGTCGACGTCATCCGCGCCGCAGCCAGCTGGGCCGGACGCAACCAACCTACGCCGGTCGAGGTGTTCGCCTCCCTGCGTGAATGGAAGAACGATTTCAAGTGATCGCCTGATGAATCTATCCCGACTCCTTCTGCCGCTCATGCTGGCAGTCCTCGCCGGTTGCGCAGGAACCAAAGCCCCCGATAGCAA
>CAJYKY010000200.1 GCA_913775005.1 uncultured Achromobacter sp. | reverse complement strand
CCCCGATGGCGGTGGCCAGGTCCGACACGGAACTGCCGTCGTAACCGCTGCGCGCGAAGAGCTTGGCCGCTTCTTCAAGAATGCGTTCGCGGGGGGCCGCCAAGGTCGGGGGCCGGCCGGCGCGGGCGCGCTTAGCTACGGGAGGGGCGGAGGTCGCCATGACTGCCTTTGCAACGGCGGCGCGGCGGGTGTCAACGGGCCGCAAGCTCCATTGACAGCGGTTCAGCGCATGCCGTTAAATAAAGATTAATTAATTACCGGACGGTCGGTAGGTAATTATAGGCACATCTGCATTGACGGCTCAAGGCTCGATCGCGGACGCAGCCTTCTCTGCACTGACCTGCACACCACGCGACGACGCTATGCCCCACTCTCTTGTGACAGATTTGTATGGCCAGATGTCCCTGCCGGTCATCAGCGCCCCGATGTTCATCGTTTCCAATCCCAAACTGGTGATCGCGCAATGCACGAGCGGCATCGTCGGGTCTTTTCCCGCGCTGAACGCACGGCCGCAAAGCCTGCTGACTGATTGGCTGGACGAAGTCCAGGCCGGCCTGGCCTCGCACCGCGAAGCCAACCCGGGCACCGTGGTGGCGCCATTTGCCGTGAACCAGATCATTCACCAGTCCAATGACCGGCTGGAGCACGACCTGTCGGTATGCGCGAGCCACCGCGTGCCGCTGATCATCACCAGCCTGCGCGCGCCGGGGGATCTCGTCAAAGGCGTGCACGACTGGGGCGGCAAGGTATTCCATGACGTCACCACGCTGCGCCATGCCGAAAAAGCGCTGGAAGCAGGTGTCGACGGCCTGATCCTGGTGTGCGCGGGCGCGGGCGGCCACGCCGGCACGCTGAGCCCGTTCGCGCTGGTGTCCGAAGTGCGCCGCTTCTACGACGGCCCGCTGATCCTGTCGGGCGCCATCACCTCCGGCGCGCATGTGCTGGCCGCGCTGGCCATGGGCGCGGACTTCGCCTATATGGGTACGCGCTTCATCGCCAGCCAGGAAGCCAACGCCAGCGAAGGCTACAAGTCGGCCATCGTTGACGCCAGCGCGTCGGACATCCTGTACACGCCGTTTTTTACCGGCATCCCGGGCAACTATCTGAAGGCCAGCATCGTGGCGTCGGGGCTGGACCCGGCCAACCTGCCGCAGCCTGATAGCGGCGCGTCCAATTTCGGTTCGTCGCGCGTCAAGCCCTGGAAAGACATCTGGGGCGCGGGCCAGGGCGTGGGCAGCATCGCCAGCGTGGAGCCCACCCACAAGATCGTCCAGACCCTGCGCCGCGAGTATGACGAGGCCAAAGCGCAGTTGGCCACCAGGCAATTCGCATGAGCGCGGGCCTGAAAATCGCGCGTGACGGCGCGGTGCTGACGCTTACCATCGACCGCCAGGACCGCCGCAACGCGCTGGACACCGCCACCTACGCCGCACTGACCGAGCAGATTTCACAGGCATCCGCCGATGCGACGCTTTCAGCCGTCATCCTGACGGGCGCGGGCGAGCACTTCACGGCCGGCAACGATTTGCGCGATTTTCAGGCGGAGCGCGGCGCCGGCGATAGCGCGGGACTGACCTTTCTGCGGGCGTTGACGACGGCGGACGTGCCGATCATTGCCGCCGTCGAAGGCTACGCCATCGGCATCGGCGTGACGCTGCTTCAGCACTGCGACTTTGTTCATATTGGCGAAGGTGCCACCTTGCGCCTGCCCTTTGTGGCGCTGGGGCTTTGCCCCGAAGGCGCGTCCAGCCTGCTGATGCCCCGGATGGCGGGGCGTCGTGCGGCCGAATGGCTGTTGCAGGGCAAGGCGTTTTCAGCCGAAGACGCGCGCGAGGCGGGCCTGGCAACGTCCGTCACCGCGAAGGGCGAGGCGCTGGCGGCCGCGCAGGCAACGGCGGCCGATCTGGCGCGCCAACCGCCTGCCGCCCTGCGGCTGACCAAGGCCATGATGAAGCGCGCCGACCGGCAGGCCATTCAGGAAACGCTGGATTACGAAGCCGAGCAGTTCCGCGCGCGGCTGAAAACAGACGAAGCGCAGGCGGCGTTCGCCAAGTTCTTCAAGAAATAAGCGGGCGGCAGGCGCAGCTTTTTGAGGCGGGAGGTAGCCAGAAGTCGCCCGAAACGGGCGACTCGCGGCGCTCCCCCTGTCAAAACGGCGAATCCGGCCGGAAACTCGGCGCGCGGCGTTCGCGCAGGGAATTCACCCCTTCCTTCACATCCGGCCCGCCAAACCCCATGAACTCCAGCGCCAGGGACGTATCGAACGTCGGCCCCGCCATGCGCAGCCAGTTGTTCAGCGAATACTTCGTCCAGCGGATCGCCGTCTGCGACCCCGCCGCCAATTTGTTGGCGACTTCGAACGCGCGCGTGATCAGTTCGGCCTCATCTACGCACAAAGACACCAGGCCGATGCGCTCGGCCTCTTCCCCCGTCACGGTTTCGCACAGCATCAGGTAGTACTTGGCTTTGGCCATGCCGCACAGCAGCGGCCACACGATGGCGGCGTGGTCGCCCGCCGTCACACCCAGCCGAGTGTGGCCGTCGATGATGCGCGCATCGCGCGCCGCAATCGAGATATCGGCCAGCAGGCCGGCCACCAGCCCCGCCCCCACCGCCGCCCCGTGCATGGCGGACACGATGGGCTTGTTGCAGTTGATGATGTTGTAGACCAGGTCGCGCGCCTCTCGCCAGACACGGGTGCGCACGTCGAAATCGTCGGCCATCTGCTGCACCAGATCCAGGTCGCCGCCGCCCGAAAAGCCTTTGCCTTCCCCGCGGATCACCACGACGCGGGTGTCCGGGTCGGTATCGATGTCGCGCCAGATGTCCGCCAGCTCGCGATGCATGCGGTCGTCAGCCGTGGACAGCTTGCCCGGCAGGCCGCCCTTGGCGCCCATGATCAGCTCCAGCACGCCCCCGGGGTGGCGGCGCAGCTTCAAGGATTCATAGGCCGAATAGTGTTGCAGCGTGATATCAGTCATTGTCTTCTCCGCGTTGTCGTTCGCAGTGGGGCGGCCCGGGGGCCAGCGTGTTTTTGCGCACTATAGTGGATACATCGATCCGCCCTTGCCGCCTCAGCCCAGGAAGCCCAGCCCATGAACACCCTCGCCATCACCCCCATTGACCGCGCCCATCTGCCCGCGCTCTTCTCCCCCCGGGGGCAGGACACGCACAAGGGCAGCTTCGGCACGGTGGGCGTGGTGGGCGGCGGCCCGGGCATGACGGGCGCAGCATTGCTGGCGGCCCGCGCGGGGCTGAAGATCGGGGCGGGCAAGGTCCTGGTGGGCTTTGTTCAGGAATCCCTGCCGTTGCCTTGCGACCCCCTGCACCCTGAACTGATGCTGCGCGATGCCCGCTCTCTATTAGAAGAAGACTGGGGCGTCACCGCGTGGGTGGCGGGCTGCGGGATCGGCACGGGGGCTCTGGCGGCCAACGCCTTATCCGAGCTGTTCGTACTGCGGCGCGACACCCCGATGGTGCTGGATGCAGACGGACTCAATCTGCTGGCGCGCGGCGACGTGCAGCCGAACTGGGGAACCGCCCCCGTGGTGCTGACGCCGCACCCCGCCGAAGCCGGCCGCCTGTTGAAGGTGGACACGGCCGACGTGCAGGCCGACCGCCCCGGCGCCGCCCGGACCCTCGCACAACGCTATGGCGCGTGGATCGTGCTGAAAGGGGCAGGCACGATCGTCTGCGCGCCAGACGGTGGCGTCCAGATCAACACGAGCGGCAACCCCGGCCTGGCGACGGCGGGAACCGGGGACGTATTGGCGGGCATGCTCGGCGCGTTGATCGCCCAGAAGCTGCCCTGGGATCAGGCCATCCCTGGCGCGGTCTGGCTGCATGGCGCGGCGGCGGACGCGCTGGTGGCCGCCGGTATCGGCCCGATTGGTTTGACCGCCGGAGAGCTGGCGGACGCGGCCCGCGCCCTGCGTAATCGCCGCTAAGTGCCCGGCACATAAACATTTTTACAACATACTAGGGTTTTCCCTAAAAAGTGCATTGCTTTGGTCCTAGGGTTATCCCTATAATGGTTTATCCCAAGACGAAACGGACTGGAGCACACCATGAGCGAACTGACCCTGAACCACACTGCACGCCTGACTGACGCCCTCGAACGCGACCTGCTTCGCGGCGCCCTCGAAAATCAACCCAATTCCCATCCGCTGACCAACCTGAAGAAGGCTGGCCAAGCCGTGATCGCCGCTGTTGCAGGCGTCTTTGCTTTCATCGACGAAGTGAACGAATCGATGAACAAGGCCCGCGCCGCCAGCTCGCGCTTCTCCGGCTCTCAGTGGTAAGCACAGCCGCGCTGGGCTGAAATCGCGACCGATCTCCCGCGATTTCGCCCGGCGCGCTGCCGTTGCAACGCCCGCTTGCCTGACAAGCGCCCCTTGCAACGATTTCGGCGCCAGCCCCTCACCAGGCGCCATCGCGCCGCGCCGGCCTCGCTTTGAAGCATTGCGAGGCCAGCGCGACGCCCTCCCCCCTTATCCACCTCTCCGTGCGATAGCTGCGCATTTCTTGCGCATCCCCTGCGCATTGTTCCGCGCTTCCCCACCCGCATTTCTGCATCGACTCGGCGTTTTCCCTAGCGCTCGATCTCCCATTCTTCATTGACAGCGCGTAAAGCCCCTACCGATAATCGGCCCCTTGCCGTCGTGCCTGGCGCCAAGCCATCCTGAGTCTGTCCGCCGACACCCGCTGTCCGCCTGGCCCGGGTGGTTTTCCCGCAAGCACGATCCGGTTCGTTATCCATCCGGAGTTGTCATCATGAAGTTGCGCACCACCCTGGCCCTTGTGGCCGCCGCCATTCCCCTGGCAGCCGCCCAAGCCCAGACGCTGAAGATCGGCCTGTCGGCCGAACCCACTTCGGCAGACCCCCACTATCACAAGATGACGCAGAACGACGCGTTCTCCGCGCACGTCTACAGTTCTCTGGTGGGCCGCAGCGCCGACATGAAACTGACGCCCCAGCTGGCCACGTCCTGGAAGACGCTGGACGACAACACCTGGGAATTCAAGCTGCGTGATGACGTCAAGTTCTCGAACGGCAAGCCGTTCACGTCCGAAGACGTGCTGTTCACCATCTGCCGCACGCTGAACAACGAAACCAACGTGTCGCAGTCCTATATGGACATGACCAAGCGCATCACCGACGTGCAAACGCCCGATGCGCACACCGTCATCATCAAGACCGGCGAGCCCTTCCCGCTGATGCCCGCCGAGCTGGCCCGCTCGCTGCCCATCGTCTGGAACGGCATCGTCGAACACGGCAAGCTGACGTTCGACCCGAAGAAGGGTTGCGGCGTTACCGGCCCGTGGCCCACCGTGGCCGACTTCAACAACGGCAAGGATTCGATCGGCACCGGCCCGTACACGCTGAAGTCCTACGTGAAGGGCACCGGCATCGAGCTCGTGCGCAATGAAAACTACTGGGGCGAAAAGCCGTACTGGAAGGAAGTGAAGTTCGTGCCGGTGCCGTCCGCCGGCCCGCGCCTGACCGGCCTGTTGTCCGGCGACTTCGACATGATCGAAAACCCGGCCGCCCGCGACCTGCCGCGCCTGAAGGACAACCCGAAGTTCGGTTTCGTCGCCACGCCGTCGACCCGCCTGGTGTTCTTCCAGCCGGACGTCGGCCGCAACCCGAGCCCGTTCGTCAAGAGCGCCGACGGCAAGAACCCGCTGCAAGACCTGCGCGTTCGCAAGGCGATCTCGATGGCCATCGACCGCAAGACCATCACCGCCCGCATCATGGACGGCATGGCCACCCCGGCCTATCAATTCATGCCCGACGGCATGTTCGGCGCGCTGCCCAAGGCTCCGGAAATCAAGTACGACCCGGAAGGCGCCAAGAAGCTGCTGGCCGAAGCCGGCTACCCGAACGGCTTTGAACTGACGCTGTCGTCCACCAACGACCGCTATGTCAACGACGGCCAGGTTGCCCAGGCCGTGGCCCAGTACCTGGCCCGCGTCGGCATCAAGACCAATGTGGACGCCATGACGGCTTCCATCTATTTCCCCAAGCGCGCCAAGCGTGAGTTCAGCTTCTCGATGGGCGGCTGGCCGGCGGAAACGGGTGAAGCCTCGGCGCTGTTCCAGCTGTGGGTGGCGTCGTTGGATTCGCCCGCCAGCCTGGGCACCAGCAACTACGGCGGCTTCTCCAATGCCGATTTCGACAAGGTCTACAAGGAAGCCATCGTGACCGTGGACGCGCCCAAGCGCGAAAAGCTGCTGCAACAATCCACGCAGATCGCGCTGGACAACGTGCCGCTGATCCCGCTGCATTTCGAAAGCAGCATCTGGGCCTTCCGCAAGGGCATCACCTACGAAGGCCGCCGCGACCAGTACACGCTGGCCACCTCGGTCACGCCTGAAAAGAAGTGATCCGGTCCGCCTGAATGACAAAACGGCTGCCTTGTGCAGCCGTTTTGCCATCCGGCCCGCCGCCTGTTCCCGCAAGACCCCAAACCCCAAGACGCCATCCCCTATACAATTCCTTCGCTTCATCGGAGTTACCATGCCCACGACCCAGCCCGCGTCCCGCCCGCGCCCCTTTCTTCTTGCCTGTCCGGATTTGTCTGCGGAACGCTTGGGCAATACGGATACGCCTGGCGTCTGGCATTTCGATTCCGGCGTGCCGGGTAAGCGGGTCATGCTGAGTGCGCTGATCCACGGAAACGAGCTCTGCGGCGCCTGGGCGCTGAAGGAAGCGCTGACGGCCGGGCTGCGCCCCCGCCGTGGCACCTTGACCCTGGCGTTCTGTAACCTGGCGGCCTTCGACCGCTTCGACGCCCACAACTACGCCCCCGCGCGCTTTGTCGACGAAGACATGAACCGCGTCTGGAGCGATGACAAGCTTTCATTGCCTACCAGCCAGGAACGCCGCCGCGCCGCCCAGTTGCGGCCGTGGGTGGAACAAGCCGACTGGCTGCTCGACTTCCACTCCATGAGCAATTCCGATGTGCCGCTGCAACTGACCGGCATGGAACAACGCAATATCGACCTGGCGCTTGCGCTGGGCAACCCCGCCACCATCATTGCCGACGCCGGCCACGCCGCTGGCGTGCGTATGCGCGACTACGGCCGCTTTGGTGAACCGGGCGACAACGGCACCCGTTCGCTGCTGATCGAATGCGGCTTCCACGGTGCGCCCGAAGCGCGCGGCGTGGCGGTCGACCAGATGGCGCGTTTCCTGGTGCAGGCCGGCACGGTGGACCAGGAAGACCTGCCCGCCAGCTGGTTTACCCCGGCCGCAACGGCGCAGCGCGCCCTGCGCGTGACCCACGCCGTCGCGGCCAAGAGCGCCGACTTCCGCTTTGCGGAACCGTGGAAAGGCCTGGAAACCCTGGCCAAGGCAGGCACCGTCATCGGCTGGTCGGAAGGCGAACCCGTCGTGACCCCCTACGACGACTGCGTGCTGATCATGCCGTCCACCGCTAATTTGCGGCCGGGCGTGACCGTCGTCCGCCTGGCGCAGCCCATCGTCTGACGCCAGCCGCTTGCGGCGCCCGCCTAGAGGCGCCGCAGAAAAAACAAAACAACATATCCAGAACAACAAGGGAAAAGCATGTCCACGCAGGGTTATCCACGCAGCGCGTCTTCAATCCGAATCTCTACCGCTATCCGGGCCTCGGCTTTGGCCTGTACGCTCGCCGCCTTCGCCCCCGCCGCCTTTGCGCAGGCGCCGGCGGCCACGTTGAAGATCGGCCTGTCGTCCGAACCCACGTCGATGGACCCGCACTACCACCAGGCCACGCCGAACGATGCGATGACCTCGCACATGTTCGAGACGCTGGTGGGCC
>CAJYKY010000199.1 GCA_913775005.1 uncultured Achromobacter sp. | reverse complement strand
GAACGGTCCTCACGGCGCCTGCATCCACCTTCAGGGCGACCTCGGAGCGGGCAAAACGGCCTTCACTCGGGCCCTGTTGCGCGAATGCGGCATCACCGGCCGAATCAAAAGTCCTAGCTACGCCCTGCTTGAATCCTATAAAATTTCTAACTTATACTTCTATCATCTTGATTTTTATAGATTTAGTGATTCGCGCGAATGGTTGGACGCAGGATTTCGGGATTTACTGCGTGAAGACGCGGTGGTTTTGATCGAATGGCCGGAGCGGGCCGAGGGCCTTTTGCCCCCCCCCGACCTGCTGATTTCCCTGGCTTATGCCAATGAGGGACGCGACGCCACCCTGACCGCGTACACCGCTCGAGGACAAACATGGTTGAACGCGATTGTCCCCCCGCCCAAGACGGCGCCCTCCCCTCGGCAGGCGCCACCCGGCGCCGCCTGATCAGCGTTGCCGCCACGCTGCTCGTCCTGCCGGTTCTGCCGCGCATGGCCCAGGCAGCCACGATCCTGGCCGTCCGTACCTGGCCGGCCGATGAATACACCCGCGTTACGCTGGAGCTCGATAGCGAGCTGAAGGCGGAACAGTTCACGCTGGAAAATCCCCACCGCCTGGTGGTGGACATCGAAGGCCTGACCATCAGCGCGGCGCTGAACGACCTGATTTCCAAGGTCCGGCCAGACGACCCCTATATTCAAAGCCTGCGCGTCGCGCAGAACCGCCCCAATGTGGTGCGGCTGGTCTTTGACCTGAAACAGCCCGTGGCGCCGCAGGTATTCACGCTCAAGCCCGTGGCCGACTACCAGTACCGGCTGGTGCTGGATCTGTATCCGAAGATCGCCCAGGATCCGCTGGTGGCGATCCTGAACAAGAGCGGCCCCGATGTCGACGACCCGCTGGCCCGGATTCTGGAAGACATCCAGCGAAATCCGGTCACGCGCGCCGATCCTCCGGAACCGCCCCGCGTGCGCGGCCAGCAGCCTGCGCCCGCCCTGCCCACTGCGCCCAAACCGCCCCCCGCCACCGCCAGCCGTGGCAAACCGCGCATGTTGACCATCGCGCTGGATCCCGGCCATGGCGGTGAAGACCCGGG
This sequence comes from uncultured Achromobacter sp., assembly GCA_913775005.1. Lineage (GTDB taxonomy): Bacteria > Pseudomonadota > Gammaproteobacteria > Burkholderiales > Burkholderiaceae_B > Achromobacter. The sequence continues at coordinate 2,203 of CAJYKY010000199.1, read as the reverse complement.
CGCCATCGGCAGCAGCGGCCTGCGCGAAAAAGACGTGGTGCTGCGCATTGCGCGGCGCCTGAAGGCCTTGATCGACAGTCAGCCGTACATGCGCGCCTATCTGACGCGCGATGACGATTATTTCGTGCCGCTGCATGTGCGCGTGCAAAAGGCGCGGCGCGTGCATGCGGACCTGTTTATTTCGATCCACGCCGATGCCTGGGTGAAGCCGTCGGCCAATGGCTCGTCGGTGTTCGCACTGTCGCAACGCGGCGCGACCAGCGCTCAGGCGCGCTGGATGGCCGACAAGGAAAACGCGGCCGACTTGATCGGCGGCGTCAACCTGGGCAGCCACGACCGTCAGGTGGCCAAAGTGCTGCTGGATTTGTCCACCACCGCGCAGATCAATGATTCGCTGAAGGTCGGCAACGCCTTCCTGGATGAAATCAAGAAGATCAACCGGCTTCACAAGAACAGCGTGGAACAAGCCGGTTTTGCGGTGCTGAAAGCGCCGGACATTCCGTCCGTGCTGGTGGAAACGGCTTTCATCAGCAATCCGCAGGAAGAAGCGCTGCTGCGCAGCAATTCGCATCAAGACAAACTGGCCCAGGCCATGATGACCGGCATCCAGCGCTACTTCACGGCCAACCCGCCGCTGGCGCGTCTGGGCGACGTCAGCTGATCTGAACTGCGGCGGCAACGCCGCCATGAAAAAAGGGCGATGCGCTTGACGGCGCATCGCCCTTTTCGTTCATGTCCCGCAGCGGCTTATTCCGGCCGGACTGCGCGACGGGACTTGATCAGTTTGAAGACGCCCGCCGCCACCACCGGCACAATCGCCGCCGCCAGACCCAGCAGCACGATGGTGTTCAGGTGTTCACGCACCAGCGGGATATTGCCGAAGAAATAGCCGGCCGCCACCAGGCTCACCACCCAGAACAGCGCACCCAGGATGTTGAACATCTGAAAACGCGACATCGGCATATCGGCCACGCCCGCCACAAAGGGCGCGAAGGTGCGCACCACGGGAATGAAGCGCGACATCACGATGGTCTTGCCGCCGTGCTTTTCGTAGAACGCGTGCGTGCGCATCAGCGCGCCCCGGTCCAGAAAGCGCAGGTTCATCGAGAACACGCGCGGGCCGATGTACCGCCCGATGACGTAATTCAGCGTGTTGCCGGTAATGGCCGCCACGATCAGCAGCACCGCCATCAATACGGGGTCGATATGGCCGGTGGCGCCGAACGCGCCCGCAATGAACAGCAGTGAGTCGCCGGGCAGGAACGGCAGCACCACCAGGCCCGTTTCGGCGAAAACGATCAAAAAAAGCACCAGATACACCCACACGCCGTATTGCGCGACCCAGACGCCCAGCGTCTTGTCGATGTGGAGCACCATATTGAAAAATTCAAGCATTCAGCAGCCCGGAAGTCGGAAGAGGGGGAAATCCCCAGCGACTATAGCCCACCTGCCCATGACGCTAAAATCGTCCATCTAGCCCCACCAGAATTGAGCCTAATGACCGAACGCCGTTCCATTCTTGCGCTTCCCGACCTGCTCATCAGCCAGATTGCCGCTGGTGAAGTGATTGAACGCCCCGCCTCCGTGCTCAAGGAAATTCTTGAAAACGCGATCGACGCGGGCGGGCGCGCCATCGAGGTGCGCCTGGAAGGCGGCGGCATCCGGCGCATCGCCGTCACGGACGATGGCGGCGGCATCCCCCCGGAAGAATTGCCGCTGGCGCTGGCCCGCCACGCCACCAGCAAGATCCGCTCGCTGAACGAGCTGGAGTCGGTGGCGTCGATGGGGTTTCGCGGCGAAGCGCTGGCGTCGATTGCGTCGGTGGCGCAGGTCACCATCATTTCACGCACGCGGGACGGCGATCACGCCTGGCAGATCGAAGCCGGCAGCATGCAGGTCAGCCCCGCCTCCGGCCCGCCGGGCACCACCGTAGACGTGCGCCAGTTGTTTGATGCCGTACCCGCCCGCCGCAAGTTCCTGCGTTCGGAAGCCACCGAGTTCGGCCATTGCGTCGACGCCATGGAACGCATCGCGCTGGCGCATCCGCAGATCGCCTTCCGGCTGTTCCACCACGACCGCGCGCAGCGCCAATGGCTGCCTGCCGAACCGCCGCAGCGCATCCGCGACGTGCTGGGCGCAGAATTCGCCGAACACGGGCTGCTGCTGTCGCACTCGGTCGGCACGGTCAGCCTGGCCGGCATGA
>CAJYKY010000198.1 GCA_913775005.1 uncultured Achromobacter sp. | reverse complement strand
GTCTGCACCCCAACGATTTCAATGCTGGGCTTGATCGCCTTGGCGGCCGTGGCGATGCCCGAAATCAGGCCGCCCCCACCGATGGCGATGACCAGCATGTCCAGCTGCGGCTGGTCTTCCAGCATTTCCACCGCCACGGTGCCCTGCCCCGAGATCACCGCTTCATCATCGTAGGGGTGGATCATGATGAGCCCGCGCGCCTTGGCCAGTTCGAACCCATGCGCCTTGGCATCGTCGAACGTATCGCCCGCCAGCACCACCTCGGCACCGAAGCGGCGCGTGTTGGCGACCTTGACCGTGGGCGTGAAGCGCGGCATCACGATCACCGCTGGCACACCCATGCGCTGCGCGTGGTACGCAACACCCTGGGCATGGTTGCCCGCCGACACCGCGATGACGCCCTTGGCGCGTTCTTCCGTCGATAGCGTCAGCATCCGGTTCAGCGCGCCGCGTTCCTTGAACGACGCGGTGAATTGCAGGTTCTCGAACTTCAGCCAGATTTCGGCGCCGAAGATGTCCGACAGCGTGCGCGACAGAGTGAACGGAGTCTTCAGCACCTGCCCGCGCAGGTTTTCGCGGGCGGTCTGGATAGCGGCGATATCGATCACGATGGGTAGATCCGGTTAGCGCACGGGCAGGAAATTGAACAGCAAAAGGCCCTGCGCATAGTTGATCCCGATGCGCCGCGAGTTTTCACCCAGCAGGTTGGCGATCAGATCCAGGCGGCCGATGATGGCGCCGAATTCCCGCTCAAAACTGAGGTTCGTGGCGTTGGGAGATATTTCATTGGCCAGCAAAAGCAGCTCGCCCTGATTGTTGCGGCGCGACGCCAGCAACCAGGCGGCGGCTTCGACGTTCCGAGCGGCATTGTAGACCCGCTGGCCATCCAGCGCGTCGGTGGCATAGAGGCGGGTCTTGCCGTTATGGGCGGCGATGATCGTGTCGGCCAGGCCGTAAATGAATGCGCCGACGCGGTCGCCCGAGTAGTTCGGGTCCAGCGACACGGCCAGGATCTGGATGTCGCGCAAGCCGGACAGATCGCTGGGCGGGATGCGCACTTCGATGGCGTGCTTGACGCGGTTGACTGCCGTCTTCTGGTCGGCCACGCCGGTCTTGCGCCATTCGCGCGGGTTGCGGCGGTAAAGCTTGTCCAGCAGTGAGTACAGGCTTGTCAGGTTGTCGCGCACTTCCAGCGTGACGGTGCGGTTGAAATCCGTCTGGCCGAATTGATCGGCGGTCATGGCTTCGCTGTTGGGTCCGCGCTGACCCGGCGCCGGGCTGGTCATACAGCCGCTCAGCAAGACGGCGCACAGTCCGGCGCATAGCATCGCGCTTGCGGCGGCAAGCCTGCTCATCATGCTTGGATCATCCGATTCCCCCTCTGTTCGCGCACGACTTTACAGCAAGGTCGACGAAGATGGGAGACGTCAGCGGGACGAAGTCGCAAGAAGATGAATCACGCTGCCGCGCGCCCCGTTGTGGCGGCGCAATAAAAAACGGCGCCTTGCGGCGCCGTTTCTGGTCAATCAGATTGCCAGCTTATTCAGCTTGCGGTTCCGATTGCGGGGCTGCGTCAGCAGCGGCAGCGGGTTGCTGCGCTTCGATGCCGCCGATTGCCTTGATGGACAGGCGCAGACGGCCCTTGTCGTCGGCCTCGATGACCTTGACGCGGACTTGCTGGCCGACCTTCAGCACATCGTTGATGTTCGCGATGCGGTAGTTGGCGATTTCCGAGATGTGCAGCAGGCCGTCGCGGCCCGGCAGCACTTGCACGATGGCGCCGAAGTCCAGAATACCCAGGACCGAGCCTTCGAAGATCTGGCCCACTTCGACGTCGGCGGTCAGTTCGACGATGCGGCGCTGGGCTTCTTTGGCCTGCGCTTCGTCGACGCTGGCGATCACGATGGTGCCGTCGTCAGAGATGTCGATCTGCGTGCCGGTTTCTTCGGTCAGCGCGCGGATGGTGGCGCCGCCCTTGCCGATCACGTCGCGGATCTTCTCGGGGTTGATCTTGATGGTCAGCATGCGCGGGGCGAAAGCCGACAGCTCGCCACGCGAACCGTCCAGCGCTTCCTTCATCTTGGTCAGGATGTGCAGGCGGCCTTCGCGGGCTTGAGCCAGCGCCACTTGCATGATTTCCTTCGTGATGCCCTGGATCTTGATGTCCATCTGCAGTGCGGTGACGCCGTTTTCGGTGCCCGCAACCTTGAAGTCCATGTCGCCCAGGTGATCTTCGTCACCCAGAATGTCCGTCAGCACGGCGAACTTGCCGCCGTCCAAGATCAGGCCCATGGCCACACCGGCCACGTGATCCTTGACCGGCACGCCGGCGTCCATCATGGCCAGCGAACCGCCGCAGACCGAAGCCATCGACGAGGAACCGTTCGATTCGGTGATTTCCGACACGATACGGATCGTGTATTGGAAGTCTTCCGGTGCCGGCAGCAGCGGGATCAGCGAGCGCTTGGCCAGACGGCCGTGGCCGATTTCGCGGCGCTTGGGCACACCGATGCGGCCCGTTTCGCCGGTGGCGAACGGAGGCATGTTGTAGTGCATCATGAAGCGGTCACGGTATTCACCCATGAGCGCGTCGATGATCTGTTCGTCTTGCTTGGTGCCCAGCGTGGCCACGACCAGCGCTTGCGTTTCACCACGGGTGAACAGCGCGCTGCCGTGTGCGCGGGGCAGCACGCCCAGACGCACGCTGATGGGGCGCACGGTGCGCGTGTCACGGCCGTCGATACGCGGTTCGCCGTTCAGGATCTGGCCGCGGACGATGGCCGATTCCAGCGAGAACATGATGTTGTCGACGGTGACGGCGTCGGGCAGCGACTCGCCCTTTTCAGCAGCGGCAGCAGCCAGCTTGGCCGACACGTCGGCCGACACTTCACGCAGCTTGGCGGTGCGAGCTTGCTTTTCGCGGATCTGGTAGGCGGCGTTCAGGCCTTCCTGAGCGGCCGAGGTCACGGCGGCGATCAGGGCTTCGTCCTTGGCGGGTGCTTGCCAGTCCCAATCGGGCTTGCCAGCGTCCTTCACCAATTCGTGAATGGCGTTGATGACGGCCTGCATTTGCTCGTGGCCGTAGACCACGCCGCCCAGCATGATTTCTTCGGACAGCTGGTCAGCTTCCGATTCCACCATCAGCACGGCGTTTTCCGTACCGGCGACAACCAGGTCCAGCTTGGACGACTTCAGTTGCGACGCGGTCGGGTTCAGGGCGTATTGGCCGTCGATGTAACCCACGCGAGCGGCGCCGATCGGGCCGTTGAACGGGATGCCCGAAATGGCCAGCGCGGCGGACGCGCCGATCATGGCGGCGATGTCCGGATCGATCTCAGGGTTGACCGACAGCGTGTGGATGACCACTTGGACTTCGTTGTAGAAGTCTTCGGGGAACAGCGGACGCAGCGGACGGTCGATCAGGCGCGAGGTCAGCGTTTCCTTTTCGGACGGCTTGCCTTCGCGCTTGAAGAACCCACCCGGAATACGACCGGCAGCGTAGGTCTTCTCGATGTAGTCGACGGTCAGCGGGAAAAACGTTTGGCCCGGCTTGGCCTTCTTGGAAGCCACAACGGTGGCCAGGACGACGGTGTCCTCAATCGACACCACAACGGCGCCGGAGGCCTGGCGAGCGATCTCGCCAGTTTCCAGGACGACCGTGTGCTGGCCGTACTGGAACGATTTTGTCACTTTGTTGAACATGACGATTATTCCTTACAAATGAAAAACCGTGGCCGACGCGACGAATGTCGCACCGACCACGGTTATTGCGTCATGGGGAACCAGCCCCGTCGATCACTTGCGCAGACCGAGCTTTTCGATCAGAGCGCGGTACGAATCGGGGTTGCGGCCCTTGAGGTAGTCAAGCAGCTTGCGGCGACGGCTGACCATACGCAGCAGACCGCGACGCGAGTGGTGGTCCTTCATGTGTTCTTTGAAGTGACCGGTCAGTTCGTTGATACGGGCGGTGAGCAGAGCCACCTGAACTTCGGGGGAGCCGGTATCGCCTTGAGCGCGTTGGAATTGCGCAACGATATCGGATTTCTTGATGTCAGCGACAGACATTGATGACCTCTTCGGACATGCGACAGGGCCGAGGTGCCCTGACGTGGTTTGGAAAAATTTGCGTAAATTCCGGCGATAAGCGTTTTTGCTTTCTCACTGCTGCTTCAATAGCTGCGGGTGCCCCAATAGCTTTTGAGTCACCCCCAGCCGGATTGCCGGCGCAAAGCATCTTGCAAAATCAATACATTTGATAAAGCTCGATGATTATAGCTGATTCGCTAGAATTACCCCAGAGACGGTTTCGCCCTTTCGGCAGAGGCCGGCAGGCGCCAGCGGCGCCGAAAAGGAGCACACCATGCGGAATAAGAACGTATCCACCTACTTCCGGACGGGCCGCGCCGCCCTGGCGGCCTTCGCGCTGACCGGGCTGGCCGCCTGCGCAAATCTGGCCCAGGTTCCGCCTGGTACGCCGTACGCGGAAGTGCTGACGCAATTCGGCCAGCCCAACTTCACCTGCCCGCAGGCGGGTGGCGGCCAGCGCGTGATCTGGACGCAACAGCCCATGGGCCAGTACGCCTGGGGTACGAACGTGGGCACCGATGGCCGGGTGGGCCAGGTCCTTCCCCTTTTGACCGATACACACTTCAAGGTGCTGGAAGTGGGCGAATGGGGGCCGGATCGCGTCCGCTGTGAATTCGGTCCGCCCGCGCGCATCGAAGAAGCCGGCCTGGGCGAAAAGCGTGAAGTCGTGTGGTCGTACCGCTATAAGGAAAACGGCGTCTGGAATTCACTGATGTACGTGTACATGGGCCGCGACGGCAACCGGCTGACCCATTTCCACCCGGGGCCTGACCCGATGTATGACGACGAACGATTCATGTGGCGCTGATGCCGAGGCCTCGCCACCCATAGCCGCGCTCCGGCGCGCTCAAAACAAAACCCGCCTGTCGGCGGGTTTGTTTTAATCAGGCGGCTGAACGCAGGCGGTTACGAAGAATGCCCACGGCGCTCTTGCGTCAGGCGGCGCGCCTTGTTCCAGCGCCATGCCCACATCACCCAGCCCGACAGGCCATACAGCACGAACAGGCCGAACAGCACGACTGGGGGGTCGCTGGACACGAACACGAATACAGCCACGACCAGCAAGATGCCCCAGAACGGCACGCTGCGGCCCAGCGCGAAGCTCTTGCCGCTGAAGAACGGCGCGTTGGACACCATGGTGATGCCGGCGTACATGGTCAGCGTGAACGCCACCCAGGCCATCAGGCTGTCATGGATGGGCAGCTTGTTGTCCACCGCCAGCCACACAAAGCCGGCCACAAGCGCCGCTGCGGCCGGGCTGGGCAAGCCCTGGAAGTAGCGCTTGTCCACGACGGCGATGTTCGTGTTGAACCGCGCCAGCCGCAATGCCGCGCCCGAAACATACACAAAGGCCGCCAGCCAACCCCAGCGGCCCAGATCGTTCAAGATCCATTCGTACATGACCAGCGCGGGCGCCACACCGAACGACGTCATGTCCGACAACGAGTCGTATTGCTCGCCGAACGCGGACTGCGTGTTGGTCAGGCGGGCGACGCGGCCATCCATGCCGTCCAGCACCA
>CAJYKY010000197.1 GCA_913775005.1 uncultured Achromobacter sp. | reverse complement strand
GAGAGCTTCCATTGCAGTTTGGACGGCGCCGCCCCCACCGCGCCGCGCAGCGCGGCAGGCCGGAAGAACATCATGATGCGCGTTCGAATATTGAACATCAAGGTGTTGTCGGCATCGGACTCACGCGGCGGCGTTTCCATCACGTTCAGATAGAACAGGCTTTCGCGATCAGCCGGCAGCGGTTCCCGCGTGTACGAGATGCGCACCACCGCCGAGCCGCCCGGTTCCACGCGCACGATGGCGGGCGTCAGCACGAACGGCACCTGGATCTGAGCGGGCGTGGCATCCTGGCGCCCGTCGTCGATCCAGTTTTGCGCCAGCACCGGCACGTTGCCGGTGTTCTGCATGCCCAGCGTGACGCTGCGGGCATCCGACGCGATGACAAGGCGCGTGCCATCGAGCACGATCGCAGCCTGGGCCGGTGGGGCCCAGGTTGCCAGGATCAATGCGCACGACGCCGCAAGCGGCAACGCGTGACGCGCAAATACTCCGGGAATGAACATCATGGCGTGGCGAACGCTTAGCGGACGTTGACCGTAAAGTTCAGGCGCGCGCTACCGTCTCCCGGCGTGATGGGGGCGGCGTTATTGCGACGCACGTACTGCGCAAAATACGAATACCTGGCCTGGTTGTTGGCGATTTCGGCCTCGATCAGGCCCACCTGGCCCAGCAAGACCTTATCGCCCTTGGCGCCCTTGACGCTGTTGGAGATTTCGATCTGCACGTTGCCCGCACCGCCCGCGTACAGCGGCACGTTGTTCGACGCCAGATCGATATCATTGCGGTCAAAGCTAAGCATGGCTTTCTTGCCATTGGTGCAGTCGGCCCCGCCCCCGACGTTGATATCGAAGCTGAGCGCGGGCGCGGTGCCTGCCGCAATCGCGTCCGGCTTGACGGTGCCGAATTGCACTTCCGAGCCCGTGGCTGATGACACACTCACCGGGCAAGTCGTGTCACTGATGTCACCACGGAACTGGATCACGCCGTTGGCGGCGTGCGTCGAGAAAGGCGCCACAACGGCCAGCAACACACCGGCGGCGACTAGGGTTTTGACGATACTGCGCTTCATTCGAGTTCCTCTATCGGGTCTGAGATAAGACATCCCATTTGCAGCCGCCTAAAGGCCAAGCAAACCGCTTGCAGCAGGCGGCGCAAATGGCGATTGACGCTGACGCGGCGCTAAGTTTTTGCCCCGAGAGGCATGCGCTTGCGGGTTCCGTGCAGCTTCCAGAACGATACTTTTTTGACACGCTGAAGGATCTAGGATGATGTTGAATTGAAGGGCTGAATATTCAGAAATTTTCTACGAGGTATCTGGATGCACGGCACAAAAAAAACGGCAACCTGATCCAGGTTGCCGTCGTTGGAATGCGCTGCGCTACACCAGATCACGCGCACGCGGATCGTGCTTGCCCAGACGCGTCAGAAGATGATCCACCTCGGCCTTCGCGGCGGGCGTCAGCGTACCGCCGGGGCGGCGCTGCGCGGCGCTGGTCAAGATGCCCCGGCGCATCATCACGTACTTGCGCACCGACAGCCCGACACCCGGCTGCTGTTCATAGCGCAACAGCGGCAGGTGTGCATCGAACAGGTCATGCGCGGCTTCCTTGTTGCCCTCGCCCACCCATTTGACGAAGTCGCACAGCATGTCGGGAAAGCAGTAGCCGGTGTTGGCGCCGTCGGCGCCACGCGCCATCTCGTAGTCCAGGAACAGGCCATTGTTGCCGCACAGAATGGAGATATGGCGCATGGCGCCTTCCGCTTCAAAGCGGCGCAAGGTTGAGATCTTTTCCAGGCCGGGCCAGTCTTCGTGCTTGAGCATCACGCAAGAGGCCAGGTCCGTCACAATGCGGCGGATGACAGACGGGGCCATCTGCACCGAAAACGTCAGCGGATAGTCTTGCAGCACAAACGGGACGTCATCGCCAATGGCTTCGACCGCCTGGTGGTAGTACGTGACGATCTGATCATCAGTACGCAGCGTATTGGGCGGCGCGATCATCACGCCCGCCGCGCCGCGATCCATGACTTCGCGCGTCAGCGACCGCATGGACGCAAAGCCCGGCGCCGACACGCCCACCACGATGGGCATGCCGCCTGCCTTGCCGATCACCTGGGAGGCAATATCCAGTGATTCCTTGAAATCGAGTTTGGGCGCTTCACCCAACTGGCCCAGCACCGTCAAGCCCGTTGAACCGCAGGCCTGATAAAAATCCATCATCCGGTCGATCGACGCGTGATCCACGGCGCCATCGTCAAAGAACGGGGTGGGCGCGATGGGAAAGACACCCTTTGCATCAGCAGTCAGTTTCATAGTCGGTCCAGTGGTTGTGCCTGGATCGTATTGTCGATCCGTGCGCGGCAGAGTAAAAACGGAAAAACCTCATGTTGATCATTCGCTTTATGAATGATCGATGGGGTCTAGCCCGGCCAAGCGTCATTGCCTTCAGCCGTAACACAAGACATTGATCCGCCACCATACATGTAATTCCAGAATGATCTTGGTCAAACCGACATGAATCCGCGCCGCCTGACTCCGTCCATGTCGCTGCTGCTGGCTTTCGAAGCCAGCGCGCGTCACCTCAGCTTCACGCGCGCCGCGACGGAACTGGCCCTGACGCAAAGCGCGGTCAGCCGGCAGGTGCAGGCGCTGGAAGATTTGCTGGAAGTCGCGCTGTTCCGGCGCGAGAAGCGGCGCATTCTGCTGACCGAGGCGGGCATGCGCTACCAGAAGGAACTGGAGGCGGCGCTGCAACGGATACGCAGCGCATCGCTACAGGCGATTTCGCATCGCACCGGGCGCGGCGCGTTTCATCTGGCGGCGCTGCCCACCTTTACCGCCAAATGGCTGATGCCGCGCCTGCCCCGCTTTTATGCACGCCATCCCGGCATTCTGGTGCATCTACATTCGCGCGTGACGCGCTTTGATCTGGACCTGGCCGGTATCGACGCCGTGATCGCCGTGGGCGATGGCGATTGGCCGGGGCTTAACGGGTATCGGCTCATGGACGAGCACGTCATTCCTGTCATCAGCCCCGAGCTGGCTGCCAGCCATCCCGTGCGGAAACCAGCAGACCTTGCCCAACACAGCCTGCTGCAAGTGGCCGCGCGGCCCGCCGTGTGGCAGCGCTGGTTTGAAGCGCACCATCTGCCGCTGCGCACCATGCGCTGGGGCGCGCAATTCGAACTCACCACGCATTTGATTCAAGCCGTGGCCTCAGGCATCGGCATCGGCCTGCTGCCGACCTTTCTGGTGGAAGACGAGCTGCGGCAAGGCGTGCTGGCGCCGGCACTGAACGAACCCTTCAGCACCGGCGCGGGTTACTTCTTTCTGGCCGCGCCCGACAAGCTGGCCACTCCGACGGTGGCGGCATTCCGCGACTGGCTGCTTGAAGAAAGCGCCTGCTGCGGCAAGCCCGCCAGCAACTTGTCCAGCGTGATGGGATAGTCGCGCACCCTTACGCCCGTGGCGTTATAGATGGCGTTGGCAATCGCCGCGCCCACCCCGCACAGCCCCAGTTCGCCCACCCCCTTGGCCTTCATGGGCGAGGACGTGGGATCCGTTTCGTCCAGGAAGATCACCTCCTGATGCGGGATGTCGGCGTGCACCGGCACTTCATAGCTGGCCAAGTCGTGGTTGATGAAGCAGCCGTGACGCGTGTCCACCGCCAGTTCTTCCATCAGCGCCGCGCCCACGCCCATCGTCATGGCGCCAATCACCTGGCTGCGCGCCGTCTTCGGGTTCAGGATCCGGCCCGACGCGCACACGGCCAGCATGCGCCGGATGCGCGTTTCGCCCGTGTCGGCATCCACCGCCACTTCCACGAAGTGCGCGCCGAACGTGGACTGCTGGTACTTCTTGTCCAAGTCGCCGAACTCCACGCCGTCTTCACCAACCAGCTCGCCATCGCTGGCAGCCTGGCGCAGCGGCGCCTTGCGGCCGCCGGCATCCGTGACCGTACCGCCTTCGAACACAGCGCCTTCCTGTTCGAATCCCAGCTGCTTCAATACGGCCGCCCGCAAGGCCAGACACGCCGCGTATACGCCCGCCGTGGCGCTGTTGCCGCCCCACTGCCCGCCCGACCCCGCCGAGACCGGAAAGGACGAATCGCCCAAGCGCACCACCACTTTCGCCAGCGGCACGCCCAGCATCTCGGCGGCGGTCTGCGCGATCACGGTGTAACTGCCCGTGCCGATGTCCGTCATATCCGTTTCGACGATGACTTGGCCGGCCGCATCCAGCCGCACGCGCGCGGCCGAATCCATCACCAGGTTGTTGCGGAACGCGGCCGCCACGCCCATTCCGATCAACCAGCGGCCATCGCGCCGGATGCCAGGTTGCGGCGAGCGCGCCTGCCAATCGAATTTTTCTGCGCCCAGGCGCAGGCATTGAACCAGGCTGCGCTGCGAGAACCGCCGCTCGGGTTTGGCGGGATCGACCTGCGTGTCGTTGCGGGCACGGAATTCAATCGGGTCCTGGCCCAGCGTTTCGGCCATTTCGTCGATGGCGATCTCCAGCGCCATCAAACCCGGCGCCTCGCCCGGCGCGCGCATGGCGTTGCCCTCGGGCAGATCCAGCGTCATCAGGTTCAACACCGTGAGGCGGTTTGCACCGGCATACAACAGCCGCGTCTGCTGCACGGCTTCTTCGGGCTTGCCACCCGGCAGGTCGCCCGACCAGCTTTCATGAGCGATGGCGGTGATGGCGCCGTCGGGCGTGGTGCCGATGCGGACGCGTTGTACCGTGGCCGGCCGGTGCGTGGTGTTGTTGGCGATCAACGGGCGGGCCAGCGCCACCTTGACGGGCCGCTTGGCAGCGCGTGCCCCCAGCGCCGCCAGCAGCGCGTCGGCCCGCACGAACAGCTTGCTGCCGAACCCGCCGCCCACATAGGGCGAGATCAGGCGCACCTTGTCCTTGGAGATGCCCAGGGTCCTGGCG
>CAJYKY010000196.1 GCA_913775005.1 uncultured Achromobacter sp. | reverse complement strand
CAACAGGCGATTCACGGCTCCGCGGAACTTGAAGGCGCCAGCATGTTGAAGGCATTCCGCTTTGACCAGCACGCGGCCACCCAACAGTTCGTTAAGCGTGGCGCTTTCAAGCAAGGGGGTGCGAACGACGTGTGGGCGGATACGTTCGTAGGCCTGTTGCACGTCACTGAGAGACACGGCAAAGGCAGCTGAATTCGGATGAGTCATCAAGGCTGTTCCTGGCTGAATGCGATATTGCGCAGCCATTACAGCGCCGGATTTCTATAACAACCAATCCTGTTTTCTGATAGAAATCGATAAGATAAATTTATTCATCAATGACTTCCCTCTGAGGGCCGCGCGAACCGCCTGACTTAAGCGATTTCATCTCAGGGATATTCCTAATGCGCGTGCCAGGCTCGCCGCGCGCCTACGCTTGTCGGCGCCTGCGCCGATGCCCCGCAGTCGACTTGTGCGCGATCTCCTGAGCCAAGGCGGCCAGCGCGGCCTTGGTCGGTTCGTCGCTTCCACGCGCATAGGCCACCGCAAAAGAAAGGTCGTGCAGCTGCATCTGGGTCGTGCGGATCTTGAGCCGCCCCTGCTCCAGTTCCTTCAGCACGGCAAGCCGGGGGACGACACCGATCCCGTAGCCGTCTTCGGTCATGCGCACGATGGTGGACAGCGACCAATTGGTGAAGATGCGCGGCGCACCGTGGTCAGGCGTCGTGAGTTCCTGGCTCAGATAGGTGTACGGGTAGGTCCGCTTGGGAAAGGTGATCAGCGGCTGCGCGGCAATCGACGCGTTGGACAGCGGCTCTTTACCCACCTTCAGGAACGGCGCGGAAATAAAGTTCAGTTCATAGCTGCACAACGGCGCTTCGACAAGCTCTGCATCCTGCTGGGATCCCAGCAGAAACGCCATGTCGAGCTCGCCCGATTTAAGTTCGTTACGCAGCGTGGGGGTGATGTCGACCGTGAAGTCGATGGTGACGTGGGGGTAGCGCTTTCGGCATTGCTCAAGAAATTCCACCAGCCAGGTGTGCACGATGGTTTCGGCCACCCCCAGCCGGATCACGCCGCTGATGGCCCGCTCTTCCGCCACCGTCATCATCATTTCGGTGTGCAGCGCCATGAAGCGCTCTGCATAGCCGTACAGCACCCGCCCTTTGGCGGTGGGTTTCACCACGCGCGACGTCCGGTCCAGCGCGCGAATGCCCAGGTCCGACTCCAATGCCGCAATGCGTTGGGAAACGGCGGGCTGCGTGGTGTGCAGCTTCGCTGCCGCTTTGTTGAAGCTGCTAAGGTTGACCACCCAATAGAAGACCTCAAGGCTTTTGAAGTTCATGGCATTCTCGAAAATCACGCGTCGACGTCGCAGTCTACCCGGCGGATATCGACACAGCCATGAATGCTTCTATGCGCCGTTGACCGGCGCGGCGCCGACCGGCGCCGCCCTCGCCATCACACCCCCGGCCGGATCACCTTGCCGCTGCGCGATCCTGTGCTGGCGCCGGCCTGCCATGCCACGCTGCCATTGACCAGCACGTAGTCGATACCTTCTGCCTGGCTCGTCGGTGACGACCACGTTGCCGTGTCCGCGATGGTGTCCGCGTCGAACACCACGAGATCCGCCGCGTAGTTCACGGCGACGCGGCCGCGTTGCGGCAGCCGGAAATAGGCGGCCGGCTTGCCCGTCATTTTGTGTACAGCCTGCTCCAGCGTAAACAGCCCGACATCGCGGCAGTAGTGGCCCAGCACGCGCGGAAAGGTGCCCCACAGGCGCGGGTGCGGCGCCGGGTCATGCGGCATGCCGTCAGAGCCGATCATCGTGCCGGGATACGCCAGAATGCGTTCGACGTCGGCCTCGTCCATGATGAAGTAGATGGCGCCTGCCGGTTGCAGCGCATCGACCGCGTCTTCCGGCGTCAGGCCCATGTCTTGCGCGATATCGTCCAGATCCCGCCCTGCATACTGCGGATACGGCACCGACTTCGTCACGATGACGCGGCTGGACACCGCCAGACGATCCTTGCGCAGAATCGTCGAGCCCGCCACATAGGGGTAGCAGTCCAGCGCCACTTCCTGGCGTTGGCTGGCTTGGGTGATGTGCGCCAGCGTCTGCACCGAACGGCCATGATTGCGCGGACCAATCAGTTTGTGATGCGAGATCAGCACTGGCGCGCCGCCGGCCTCGCCCACCGCAAACGCCTCATCCAGCGCCGCAAAGATGCGGTCGCCTTCATCGCGGATATGGCTGGCGTACAGGCCGCCATACTCGCGCAACACGCTGGCCACCGCCGTCAGTTCGTCCAGCGTGGCGGGCATCGCGGCCGGATACGCCGTGCCGGTCGACAAGCCGATCGCTCCACTTTGCATGGCCTCGCGCAGCAAGGCCTGCATGTGTTCGATCTCGCTGGCGGTGGCCGGCCGGTCCAGCTCGTTCATCGCGGCGGCGCGCAGCGAGGTGTGGCCCACCAGGCAGGCGGCGTTGACGGCGGGCGGGTGGCGATCCAGGTTGTCCAGGTAGGCGCCAAACGTCTCGTAGGGGAAATCGCTGGCGTCGTTGCCCAACAAATTGACCGGCGCAGGCACCTCGCTGCGCCAGCCCGAACGCCACGGGGCCTGACTGATGCCGCAATTGCCCGTCACCACCGTCGTGACGCCCTGGCTCAGCTTGGCGGGCATGCCGGGGTCGATGGACAGATAGCGGTCATCGTGCGTGTGGGTGTCGATGAATCCGGGCGCAACGATGCGGCCCGCGGCCTCCAGCACCTGCGTGGCGTGGGCGCCATCCAGGTCGCCGACGGCCACGATACGGCCCGCGCGCACGCCCACATCGGCGCGCACGCGGCCAGCACCCGTGCCATCGATCACCGTGCCAGCACGGATCAGCAAGTCGTAGCGTTCGTGGCTCATGGCGTTCAGTCGATCTTCACGTTGGCTTGTTTGATCACCTGCGCCCACACCGGGCGTTCGGCAAGCGCGCGGTCAAACAGCTGCTGACGCGGGCCGATGTTCGGCACATAGGCCAGACTCTTCAACTTTTCCTGCACGTCGGGCGATTGCAGCGCCTTGTTCATGGCAGCATTCAGGTAGTCCAGCACCTTGGGATCCGTGCCGGCAGGCGCCACGTATCCCGTCCACGCCACCGCGCGATAGCCCTTCAAGCCCTGTTCATCCAACGTTGCAAGCTCAGGCATCGACGGGTCGCGTTTCAGATCGGTCACGGCCAGCGGCACGACCTTGCCCTGATCCACAAACGACGCAATGGACGAGATGTTGTCGAACACCAGATCCGCTTCGCCACGCAGAACGGCCAGGTCCGCCTCGACCCCGCCCTTGTACGGCACGTGCATGAATTCCACGCCCGCCATCGAACTGAACATGGCAGCGCTGAGGTGGCCCGTCGTGCCATTGCCGCCGGACGACACCACCAGCTTGCCCGGATCTTTCTTGGCCAGCGCGATCAGTTCGGCCACGCTCTTGACGTTCAGGCCCGGGCGCACGGCCAGCAGGTTCTGCACGGAGCCGGTCAAGGCCACCGGCGCCAGTTGCTTGTCGGCGTCGTATTGCAGCTTGGCGTACAAGCCCTGGTTGATGGCCAGCGTGGCCACGTTGGCGAAGCCGATGGTGTAGCCATCGGGCGTGGCGTTCGCCACCGCTTGCGTGCCGATGATGCCCGACGCGCCGGTGCGGTTCTGCACCACATAGTTGCCGCCCGTCTGCTTGGCCATTTCAGCGGCCAGCAGGCGCGACACGATGTCGGGCGTGGTGCCAGTGTTGAACGGCACGATGATGGTGACGGGGTGCTCGGGGTAAGCGGCGTGCGCGGCCGACGCGGCCGTCAGGCTCAGCACGGCGCTTGCTGCCGCGAGCCAGCGCTTGGCGCTGCTTTGGTACGTGGACATGGTTTTCTTCCTTGGACTGTTATGGGTGTTTCCACGCCGGCTCTGCGTCCGGCGCGGGTACTGCGGTGCTGCGGGTAATTCGGGTAATGCGAGTCCTCTAGCCCAGCGCGATCTCGCGCAACAAGGGCAAATCGATATTTCCGCCAGACAGCACGATGACGGCGTCGCGGCCGTCGGCCGAGAGATGGCCCGCCAGCAGCGCGGCCAACGCCACCGCGCCGCCGGGTTCGACGACCAGACGCAATTCGTCCAACGCGAAGCGGATCGCGGCGGCCACCTCGGCATCGCTCACGGACACCGCCGCGCTCAGGCTGCGGCTGTTGATGGCATAGGGCAGTTCGGCCGGCGTGGCCGCCTGCAAGGCATCGCAAATCGTTTTGGCGCCAGCGGGATTACTCTCGCGCTTACCGGACGCCAACGACCGCACGGTGTCGTCGTACTCACGCGGCTCCACCGCCACCATGCGGGCCTGCGGCGCCAGCTCTCGCAACACCAACGAACACCCCGCAGCCATCCCGCCCCCGCCGCAAGGCGTGGCAAAGAGGCCCAGGTTGTTGCGCGCGGCGGCGGGCAAATCTTGCAGGGCCTCCAGCGCCAGCGTGCCTTGCGCCGCCAGCACATCGGGGTGATCGCCCGGCGGCAACAAGGTCGCGCCGGTCTCGGCCAGCAGCCGCATGCCAATCTCCTCGCGGCTTTCACGCAGGCGGTCATAGCGCACCACCTTCGCGCCATGGCGCAGCGCCTTCTCCACCTTGTTCTCTGGCGCATCTACCGGCATCACGATGGTGGCGGGCACCCCCAGGCAACGGCTGGCCCACGCCACCGCCTGGCCGTGATTGCCCGTCGAATACGCCACCACGCCGCGTGCGCGTTGTGCGGCATCCATATTCAGCAGCGCGTTGAACGCACCGCGCGCCTTGAACGACCCGGTGACTTGCAGGTTTTCCAGCTTCAGCCAGATGGGCGCCCCGGCGCGCTCATCCAGCACGGGCGAGCGCAGCAGCATGGTGCGGCGCACGTGCGGGGCCAGGCGTTCAGCGGCAGCCGTGACGTCGGCATAGCCGGGCACGCGCATCGTGCCCAGCATTTCGTGTTCGATGGTCGGAGGCAGAAGCGTCGAGGTCATAAGAAATTTGCAATCAATGAAAAGAGTCGAAGTCAGCGCATCAGACGGACGGCGTCCACACGGCGGGGGCCACGCTGCCGGTCTGTTCGAGCAGGCGGGCATACGCTTCGGGGCGGCGGTGTTTGGCGAAGTTGAAGACGGTGTTGCGGCCCAGTTCGCACAGATCAAGGTTGCAGTCGGCCACGATCAGTTCGTCGTCCCACGTCGCCGCCATGGCGATGATTTCGCCTTGCGGATTGACGATGATGGAATGGCCCAGCAGCTCGTGGCCGTCCTCGGTGCCGGCCTTGGCAACGGCAGCGGCAAAGGTGGCGTTTTGATAGCAACCCGCCTGGATCGACAGATGCGAGTGCAGCACGCGCAGGTGGTGCGCTTCAAAGCCGCGGTTGTCCTGATTGCGGCTGGGCGTGTTGTAGCCAAGCATGACCAGCTCCACCTGCTGCAAACCCAGCACCCGCCACGCTTCCGGCCAACGGCGGTCATTGCAGATCAGCATGCCCAGGTTGGCATCCACACCCGGTGCGACCGGCGCGCGCACGACCGGAAAGCCCAGATTGCCCACTTCGAAATACCGCTTTTCCAGATGCTGCACCTGGCGGTGTTCGGCATACTCCGCGTGGCCGGGCAAATGCACCTTGCGGTACTTCAACACGATCTCGCCGTTGGGCGCGATCACCACCGACGTATTGAAGCGGCGCTTGCGCACGATGCCCTGCTCATCCGGTTCCCACGCCAGCTCGGCATACCCCAGATACACCATCACGCCAAAGCGCTTGATGGCGTCGAACAGGGGCTGCGTGGCCGGTGAGGGCAGGCTGTCTTCAAACCAGGCATCGGCCTCGTCCAGGTCTTCGCAGTACCAGCGCGGGAAAAACGTGGTGAGCGCCAGCTCGGGAAACACCACCACTTGCGCGCCACGGTGATGCGCGCGCTCCAACAGCCGCAGCATGCGGCCGATCACTGCCTCCCGCCCCTCCGAACGTTGAATGGGACCCAACTGGGCGGCGGCGACAGTGACGATGCGGGACATGAAGCGATCCTGGGGGTGAGAGAGGTTGCTGGCAGCATGCCGCGCCGAACGCGCGCCGGATAGCGGTCTTGCCGCGCGGAAAATCGCAAGCCGCAGCAACAAGAACCGGCTGGAACGCGTTGAAAACAAAGGGTTTGCAACATGCCGCCGCCCCCAGACGAACCAACAAGGACTGTGCATTTAGTTATGGACGATGCGCAAAACGTCATGGCGGCCGCGTGGCCGGTGCGCCGCAGCGCCGCCCCAGGCCATAAAATGGCAGCCACACTTTTCTTTGCGGATGCTTCTTCCCATGGCCGGCCCCCTCCCCTCGGCGCCCGGAGCCCTGACGCTCCGCCAGATCGAGGTTTTTCACGCGGTGATGTTGACGGGTTCGCTAAGCGAAGCGGGCCGCATGCTGTTCGTGACGCAGCCCGCCGTCAGCCGCGTGCTGGCCTCGGCCGAAAGCCGCTTGCGCTACCCGCTGTTTGAACGCGTCAAAGGCCGGCTGCAAGCCACGCCGGAAGCGCGGCGGCTGTACGCCGAAGCCGAAGAAATCTTTGGCCGCGTCAACCGCTTCAACGCCTTGGCAGGCGCGCTGGGCGCAGGGTCGGCCGGCGCCGTCAGCCTGGTATCCAGCCCCAGCTTCAGCGAATGGCTCGTCCCGCACGCCATCCAGAAGTTTCGCGAACGCCACCCCGACACGCCCATCCGCTATCGCCCGCTGGCCTTCGATGCGCTGCTGCCGCACCTGCTGCTGGGTCAGGCGGACTTCGGCCTGGCGTCAATGCCGCCGCCGGTCAACGCCAACATCGTCAGTGAGGAAATCGGCCAGGGCTGGTTGGGCTGTGCCGTGCCTTGCGGCCATCCGCTAGCGGTGCGCAGCCGCATCCGTGCCGAAGACCTGCAAGGCCATCTGCTGATCGGCTACGGCGCCGACACGCCGTTTGGTCGGCTGGCCAGCCGCTTCCTGAATTCCGGCCCGCAACCCTTGCAACCGCAGATCGAAATCCGCTCTACGCCCGAAGCGCTGGCGCTGGTGCGCCAAGGCGTTGGCGTGGCGTTGATCGAGTCATTCGGCTACCACCCAAGCTTTGGCAAAGACTTCGTGCTGCGGCCCACCGACCCGGCGCTGGGCCACGCGATTCATCTGCTGCATCCGGCCAG
>CAJYKY010000195.1 GCA_913775005.1 uncultured Achromobacter sp. | reverse complement strand
CGGCCGCCCGCGTGGCCAGCGCTGCGCGAAGAGCTGCTGCTCCATGACGCACCGGCCAATCACGATGGCTCGCCCGCGTGGACGCTGGAAGATCCAGGCCGGGGCCTGTTCTTTCAAATCGGCTGGGCAGAAACCGAGATGCTGGCGCGCTGGCGCCTTGGCAGCGCAGAGGCCATCGCGCGCGCCATCGACGCCGAAACGCCCTTGGCGATGGACACCGTAGACGTGCAGGAATTTGCGCAATTTCTGCAAGCGAACAGCCTGCTGCAACTGCACGGACCCGATGCAATCGCCCGCTATAGCAAAGAGGCCGACGCCCGGCGCGGCGGCCATTGGCTCAAGCAGCTGATGCATCAATACCTGTTCTTCCGCATTCCGCTGGTGCGCCCCGACGCGTTTCTGACGCGCACGCTGCCCGCCGTGCGCCGGTGGCTGCTGACGCGCACCTTCGCGCGCCTGACCCTTGCGGCGGGCGTCGTCGGCCTCTTCCTGGCGGCGCGGCAGTGGGACGAATTCCTGCACACCTTCCTGCACTTCTTCACACTGGAAGGCGCGTTGACGGCAGGCCTCGCGCTGGGCGCGGCCAAGGTGCTGCACGAGCTGGGCCATGCCTACGCAGCCAAGCACCAAGGCTGCCGCGTGGCCACGATGGGCGTGGCGTTCATGGTGATGTGGCCGGTGCTGTACACGGATTCGTCCGGCGCGTGGCGCCTTGCCAGCCGGAAGCAGCGCATGTCGATCGGCGCTGCCGGCATGTTGGCCGAGACCGCGCTGGCGGCCTGGGCCACGCTGGCCTGGAGCTTTCTGCCCGACGGCGCGCTGCGTAGCGCCGCCTTCACCTTGGCCACGACGACGTGGCTGTTGACGCTGGCCGTCAACCTGAATCCGCTGATGCGCTTTGACGGCTACTTCCTGCTTACCGATGCGCTGAACGTGCCCAATTTGCAGAACCGGTCCTTCGCGCTGGCGCGGTGGCGTCTGCGCGAATGGTTGTTCGGATGGGGTGACGACAAGCCCGAAACGTTCGCGCCGTGGCGCGAGCGCGCGCTGCTGGCGTATGCGTTCTGCGTCTGGGTGTATCGCTTCTTTCTCTTTCTTGGCATTGCGCTGCTGGTGTATCACATGGCGTTCAAACTGCTGGGCATCGTGCTGTTCGCCATCGAGATCGTGGCGTTTGTGCTGCGTCCCATCTATACCGAGCTGCGCGCCTGGCGCGAGCGGCTGACGGGTCCCAACAAGGCGGGCTGGACCCGCCGCAGCCGGATCACGGCGGCCATCGCGCTTGCGGGCATTGTTGCGGCGGTGGTGCCGTGGCGCACGCGTGTCGAAGCGCCGGCGCTGTTGCGGGCGGTGAGTCAGGCACGCGTGGTGGCGCCCGTCGGTGCGCAGGTGCAGCGCATCGCGGTCGAAGCGGGGCAAGCGGTGCGTGCCGGCGATGCGCTCTTCGTGCTGAGCGCGCCCGACATGGAACACGAACGCGATACCTTGTCCCGCCGCATCCGCATGCTGCAATGGCAGCAGGCGTTTCAGTCGATGAGCCGCTCCACGGCCGCGTCGGTGCCCGTGGCAGTGGGTGAACTTGCTGCCGCGCGTGAGCGACTGGACGTGTTGACGCGTCAGCAACAGCAATTGACGGTACGCGCATCCTTCGATGGCGTCGTGGCAGATCTTGCGGACCCGCTGAGCGTGGGCGAATGGGTGGGGGAAGGTGAATGGCTGGCGACGCTGGCGGACCCCGGCGAAGCCATGGTCGAAGCCTATGTGGCCGAGCAGGACGTGCACCGCTTGCAGGCCGGCGGCCGCGCTCGCTTCCTGGCGGAAGATCCCGGTCAGGACGCCATCGCGCTGCACGTGACGGACATTGCCGCCACGGCCACGCGCCGCTTGAACGCTGCACCCGAGCTAAGCTCTACGCATGGCGGCGCGGTGCCTGCAATGCCGGCCCCGCAAGGCGGCGCGCGGCCCGACCCTGAATCGCAAGGACTGGTGCCGGAACTTGCCGTGTATCGCGTCACGCTGCATCCGAGGCAGGAAGACAATGCCCGTTTGCCGCGTCTGCAAGCGTTACGAGGAATGGTTGTTATCGACGGCGAAGCAGAAAGCCTGATCACGCGCGCGTGGCGGCGTAGTGCCGCGATACTGGTCCGTGAGTTAGGATTCTGAAACCACCCTCCGTCGCTGCTGCGGCCCCGTTTTCGGCCTTTTGCGTTTCTTGTTAGGCTCCCTCTCAGACCCTATTTCTTAAGCAACTTTAACGTGTCAATTACGGCGCGCTAAGAAATAATAAGACGCATCAAATAAGACGCATCAGCATCCACATGCCGATGTCCGGCTTTCACCCAAGATCGATTCCGTGACTATGACTACCGCCACTCTTGAACGCCCCTCGCTGTCGCAGCGCTTGAAGCATGAAACCGCCGACCAGCACGAGCGCATGCATCGCCTGATGGAACGCGGCGCGCCGTTCGCCAGCCGCGAGTCTTACGCACGTTTCGTTGCCGCGCAGTATTTGTTCCAGCGCGATGTGGAATACCTGTTCCAGAACGACGCCATCAAACAGGCCGTGCCTGACCTGGAGGCGCGCGGCCGTGAAGACGCGTCGCTGGCCGACTTGCGCGACCTGGGCGCGCCGGCGCCCGAAGACGGCATCGCCAGCATCGGCGTGACGATGCCCGAAGCGCTGGGGTGGCTGTACGTGTCGGAAGGCTCGACGCTGGGCGCCGCTTTCCTGTTCAAGCAGGCGCAAGCAGACTTGGGCTTGTCTGCCGACTTCGGCGCGCGCAACCTTGCTGCTTATCCCGAGGGCCGCGCCGTCGTCTGGCGCCGCTTCGTGGCCTCGCTGGACAGCGACACGCTCAGCCCGGCCACGCACGACGCCGTCATCGCAGGCGCGAATGCCGCCTATGACCGCTTTGGCGCGCTGCTTGAACGCCACTTCGAACTTGGCGCATGACGGCAGAGGTCAATGGCCCGCTGCAAGGCGGGCTGGGTTCCCAACCCGCGCTTGATGCCACGCCGCGTGGCCGCATCAAGCGCGCGCTGTACATGGCGCTGGCGGTCTTTTCCATCGCGCTCGCCATTACCGGTGTTTTTGTACCCGGCTTGCCCAGCACCGAATTCGTGTTGCTGGCGTCATGGGCGGCTGCGCGCAGTTCGCCGCGTCTGCATCGTTGGCTGCATGAGCACAAGTGGTTCGGGCCGATGCTGCACAACTGGCATAACGGCCGGCGCATCACGCGCCGCGCCAAGGTCATGGCCACGGTGTCGATGTCGGTGTGCATGGTGATCATGGCGCGCACCATTCCGCATGCCTGGGTGGTGTGGCCCGTGTGCCTGAGCATGGTGGCGGTACTGGCCTGGATCTGGCGCCGCCCGGAACCGGTCGACGAACGGACGCAGCTGTCCGTGTTCAAAGAGCCGACGGCGGCGGCGTCCTGTCCCGTCAGGCGCTAGGCGCTGCGGCCGGCAAGGCCGCAGCCAGCGCCGAGCCGCTGTTCCGTCAGGCGCCAGGCGCTACGGCCGGCAAGGCCGCAGCTAGCGCGGCGCCGCTGCCCGTGGGCATGGCGTCACCGCTGCTGTTCAATGCCTGCGCGGATTGCTCGGCTTTGGACAGCGCCGCATCGATGTCGCCGAACTGCTTGGCATCGGACTCGCCTTGTTGCCGCAGCATGCGTTCGGCGGCCTCGCGCAGGGCCTTCAGTTCCTGGATAAGTTCTTTCACGGCGCGCGCGTCGGCCTGGCGCTGGCGCGCTTCGCGATGACGCTCTTGTAACGCGGAAGACATGACGCTGCTGCTCGTCGTCGCGTCTTGATCGTCGTTGGCCTTGGCGGTTTCTGCCGTGTCCGCAGTGGCGGCGTTGGCGGAAGCCGCGGTGGCGCCAGGCACGTCAGGCGCCTCTGCCTGGCCCGTGCCGGGGGTAGCTGCCGTAGCGGCTTGCGTGACGCCCGATGCGGGCGCGGCGGCAGCGGCGGCAGCGGCCGTGGTTGCGCCAGACGCCGCAGCGCCGCTTGCAGTGGCGGCCGAAGCGGCGTCGGAAGCTCCGGGTGCCGAAGCACCGGCTGCCGAAGCAGCGGCTTCCGAAACACTGGCTGCTGAAGCACCGGCCCCGGTCGCGGCGCTGACGCCTGCCGTTGCCATGTCCGCACCGGCGCCGATTGCGCCCATGCCTGCCGCGCCACCCGCCGCTGCGCCCGCGCTATGCACGACCGGCGCCGTCATAGGCGCGACGGACATGCCACCCCCGCCACCCGTCCCGCTTTGCAGCGTGGCCGCGACTTGTGACAGCTGCCCCGCCAGTTGGCGAAGCTCGGCGATGATGCCCTTCGCGGCGGAGGGGCCCATCATCGACAACATCATCTTCAACATCTTGATGCGCTGCTTGATCTCGGCAAGCTTGGCGCGCGCCGCATCCTTGTCCGATTGCGAGGACGTATGTGACAGTTCTGTAATGCCTTGCCGCGCTTTGGCGGCGCGCTCCAGCGCGTCGTCACTGAGAACGACGCGTACGGATGCCGTTTCTTCCTTGGGCTTATCACCCGTGTCCTGCGCGTTGATCGCGCTGGCTTCTTCCATGCGCTCGACCCGCCGCTCGTGCAGCTTCTCTGGCCGCCGCGCAGCCGCGCTCCAGATGGAATCATCCGATTTGATTCTTGAATCCATATCACCCTCTCGTCTTACGCGCGTGATGGCGCAAATTATTGATCGTTATCGTCGAGTCGCGCCCGCGAGGCCGCGATCGTGCAGGGGGTGGGCCCCTAGGGTTACGCCTCATTTACGACGCACCTTCGCCAATCTTTAACCGCGCGCGGATGTTGCCAAGCCGTGACGTTGCGAATTCAATTGCTACCGGAGCCAGGCTTTGCTCCCCGCATCTCCTATAGTTTTCCGGACGGGTCCGCCCGGCGGGCCGCTACTGGGAGCACATCATGAGCATCCAAGTCTGGCATTTCATCGGCGCAGCGGCGCTGATCGCAGCGCAATGCGTCGCGCCAGGAGCGCAAGCGCAATTGCTCGATTCCGTGAAGGGTCAGATGGGAGGGCTGGGCGGCGGTGACCTGTCGTCGCTAAGCGCCGGCAGCGCCGGCAACGCGGCCGGCGTGCTTCAGTTCTGCATCAAGAACAATTACCTGAACGGCGGTGACGCCGCGGCGGTAAAAGACAAGCTGATGGAGAAACTGCCGGGCGGGGCGTCCAAGGCCGAATCCGACAGCGGCTATACGTCGGGCGTGCAAGGCATTCTGAAAGGCAGCGACGGTAAATCCATGGACTTGAGCGGCGGCGGCCTGAAAAAGGAAATCACCCGTCAGGCGTGTGATCAGGTGCTGAAACAGGGCAAATCATTCCTGTAGCGGATAAGCCACGCTGCGGGCAAGCCGGCGGGCGTGGCGGCGTCGCGGGTGGATGGTATCTTGTGCCTGTTTTCACCACCCGCTTCGCCCATGTCCGAGCCTTTTCGTCCCAATGCTGCATCGCGGTTCGATGCCGCGCAGTCCGATGCATCACAGACTGACGCATCACAGACCGATACGTCCCAGCCCGACGCGCCTGCCGCCATCCACCGCCCTTTCGTTCAGAACGCCGGCACGCGGCGCATGTTGCATTTCACGCAACAGGAAATTCAAAGCAGCATGTCGGTGCTCAACCCGGACGCGCTGGAGATCGAATACACGCGCATGATGATGGGCTTTGTGCTGTTTAAGCCCGAACCCGCGCGCATCCTCATGGTGGGGCTAGGCGGCGGCTCGCTGCCCAAGTTCTGCTACCGGTATCTGACGGGTGCGCAGATCGAAGTGGTCGAAATCGACCCCGCCGTCATCGCCCTGCGCGATACCTTCATGGTGCCGCGCGACGATGAACGCTTCCAAGTCATCCAGGCCGACGCCGCCGACCACCTGCGCGGCCTGACCGAGCACGCCGACGTCATCTTCCTGGACGGCTTCGGCGTGGGCGGCATCCCCGACGGCCTGTGCTCAGAAGCGTTCTACGCCGACTGCTACCGCGCGCTGCGCGACGATGGCATCCTGGTCATCAACTTCCACGTCAACCACCCCCGCCACCACGACTACCTTGCCCGCGTGCGCGCATCGTTCGGCTCCGCCATGTTCGAAGTGGTGGACGACGACATGACCAACAGCATCGTGTTCGCCTGCAAAGGCGACCTGCTGGACAACCCCGCCGCCGTCGACCTGAAACGCCCGGCATCCATCTCCAAAGACGCCTGGCGCCAGCTGATGCCCACGATGAAGGTGATTGGGGCGACGCTGGAACTCAGGTAGCGGCGACTGGCAAGAAGATGTGGCCGGTATGGGCGGTGATGCGCATCAAGACGTGGCGCACCAGCCCGCTGACTTGCCGAAGCGCGCGCATGCGCGCCTCGGTGTCGCCGCGATCAATGCCTAGAAAATTGACGACGGCGGCAGGGCCTTCGTTCCGGTAGCCTTCGATGGTGCCGTTGTCACAGAATCGGCGAGCGAGCGCGAGCAGAGCGGCGCGTAGTGCCGTCGTCTGATGCCCGTCCAGCAGCCTTGCGCTGAAGCAGTCCGCCAAGGCATCCGGGCTGCGCCAATAGCTCATGACGTGAATAAGGTCGGCAGCATCCTTGGGCTCATGGCGCTGGTCGAATGCCAGCGCTTTGAGCACGATGTAGGCCACCGCATCGGCATAGCGCACCGTTTCCCGGGTGATGCCGCCCTGGTCGGGCAGGTCGACAGAAATGATTTTTTCTTCGAACCAATCGTGAGACAGCCCCGCATACAGGATTTGGCATGCGGACACGTCTTCGCCATCCAGCGGCACTAACCGGGCGCTTTGATCGGGGTCGTCGGTATGCAGCAGGAATTCGACGCGTATCGGGTGTTCGTTGATGACGTAAACCCATTGCCAGGTGCTGACAACGTCCTCGCGGGGCCGATATCGCACAAAGCCAGCGGCTTGCAGCTGACGCTTCAGGGAGTCATATTCACCGCGTTCGGCCAGCAATGCGATATCGAGCTGTAGGCGTGCGCCGACCTATGCTTTTCATTCACTTGCGGGGTTCCAGATGCAAAGCGTGGCGGCGGAATTCCTGTGCCAGCTCTTTGTTGCGGCCAAACCCATCGAGTAGATCCAGGTATTGGATGTATCGATTGGCGACGTAAGCGCCAGTCTGCCCGCTTTGCGCGTCCAAGAACATCATCGACGCCCCTTTGCGCTCGATAAATAGGACATTTCCGCCACGCTCAGCCGCCTCCAGTCCAAGCTCTCTGCCCCAGTTCTGCGCTTGTCCGGGCGGCACGATGACGTCGACCCGATCGATGTGGGTCAGATACGGGACCGTCGCGTTCGCTGCGGCGGCGCCTGTCAGCGCCCAGTCCGATTTATGTTCAAGCGCCTGAAGCATGGCGTCACGCAGCGAGCTGCGCGGAGGCGTAAACAGGAAGTGTCGTGCTGTAGTTTCTCGTCGCTGCGTCCAGGCCTGCGCCCAAGCATCCAGCAGCGCGGCGGGGTCGCGCAGCCGACGCCGTAATCGCGGGCCGCTGCCCGACGTCTCGACCCAGCCTTCGCGTTCAAGCTCCTGCATCGTCAGCGTTACGGTGTAGGGGGACGTTTCGGCCAGCTGCGCCAGTTCGGCACCGGAAATGAAGCCGCTGTTGGAGTCCCGGCCAGCATGCTCCAGCAGCGCCAGCACGACTTGCTCGCGCGCGCCGGTGAACAATGCGGCGGGCTTGCGGGCGGCGGGCTGCGCCGCGCGTTCGATATCGACGATCCAGGTGCGGTGCTTGAAGTACAGCGTGTCGCTATTGTCGAAGTAAGCCAGGCCAAGACGCCGGAGCTCGGCGCGCGCGCCGGGACTCAAGCGGTCTGCGATGACCACGCAGGCGATCGATGCCGGGTCGGGGTGCGTCTGCTGAAATGTCTGTAGGCGATCAAGCGCCGTTCGCAGGTCGCGTGGATAGGCCTCACGCAAGGTGTCGACGACCAGCGTCAGGCGGTCACCGTTGGGCAAGCGCAGGCCAACGCTTGCATCCGGCGCCGCGGTGGCAAGCGCTTTGCCGGGCGGCCGCTTGCGCTGCCCGCGCAACACCGATGCCCCCGTTCGTTCGCTAAGCGCGGCAAGGAATCGGTCCAGCAAATGCGGGAATATCGGGTCGGGAGCCATGTGAACCATATTAGCTACTCAGTCTATATTTGCTGCGCAGCAAATATAGAGGAAAAGCCAAATATAGCTTCAAACCCTAGGCCGTTCTAGCCGACTGTTGTGACCTTCCGAATCTCCACCGGAATTGACTTATAGCTTGGCGTACCGCTTTGCTTGTCCTGGAAATCCAGCGGGCACAGGTCGTTGGCTTCCGGGTAGTAGGCGCCGACAGAGCCGGCGGCGATGTCGTAGGGGATCGCGGTCAGGCGCAGGCGACGGTGGGATTGTCCGGGCAGGCTGGTGTGGATGTCGACGACGTCACCGGCTTCCAGGCCGTGGCGTTGTAAGTCCGACGGGTTCATGAACAGCACGTCGCGCCGGCCGAATACGCCGCGATAGCGGTCGTCCAGGCCGTAGATGGTGGTGTTGTATTGGTCGTGGCTGCGCAGCGTCGTCAGCTTCAGGCTGCCGGGTGCGCCCTTGGCGGGGTCTTCCGTCAAGCCAGTAAACGGCAGGAATTCGGCGCGGCCCGACGGCGTTTTCCAGATGCGTTCGGTGGGCGGCAGCGACAGGCGGAAGCCGCCCGGTTTCAAGATGCGTTCGTTGTAGCCGCGAAAGTCCGGGTAGACCTGTTCGATCAGGTCGCGGATGCGGCTGTAGTCTTCCACCAGCCAGCGCCACTGAATGCGGCTATGCGGCAGCGTGGCGGCCGCCATGGCGGCGACGATGGCCGGTTCCGAGCGCAGGTGTTCCGATGCGGGTGTGAGCTTGCCGCGCGAGGCATGCACCATCGACATCGAATCCTCGACGGTGATGGATTGCGCGCCGCTGGCCTGCACGTCGGCTTCGGTGCGGCCCAGCACCGGCAGCAAGATAGACTCACGGCCGATCAGCAGATGCGAGCGGTTCAGCTTGGTGTTCATGTGCACCGCCAGGTCCAGGCGGCGCATGCCGGCCTCGCACTGGCTGGTGTCAGACAGCGCCATCGCAAAATTGCCGCCCAGGCAGATGAGCGCGCGCGCCGAGCCATCAACCATGGCCTTCATGGCGTCCACGGCGTCATGCCCGTGGCGCTCCGGCGGCCGGAAGCCGAAGGTTTTTTCGAAGTTGTCGAACATCACGGGGTCGATCTTTTCGGTGATGCCGACGGTTCGGTTGCCCTGCACGTTGGAATGGCCGCGCAAGGGGCAGATGCCGGCGCCGGGCTTGCCGAAGTTGCCGCGCATGAGCAGCAGCGCGGCGATCTGCTGCACGTTCTGCGTGCCGCGCGCGTGCTGGGTGATGCCCATGCCGTACGTGACGATGGTGGCGTTGGACTTGGCGTAGGCTGCCGCCACCTGTTCCAGATCGGCTTGCGCCAGGCCGCTGGCCGCTTCGATGTCGGCCCAGGCGGTG
>CAJYKY010000194.1 GCA_913775005.1 uncultured Achromobacter sp. | reverse complement strand
GTTCCATCGTATCGGCCTGAATGTCCGCGGCGCTTTGGTAGCGCACCCATGCCGCGTTGTTGACCAGGATGTCAAAGCGCGAGCCCGTCTCTGCCGCCTGGCGCACCGCCGCCGCGATGCCTTCGCGCGAGGCCACGTTCTGCACCACGGCGAAGGCCTTGCCGCCCGCCTCGGTCACGCTGGCCACGGCGGCATCCACCAGCTCTTGTTTCAGGTCGTTGATGCCGACGATGGCGCCGCGCGCCGCCAGGGCGTGCGCGGTGGCGCGGCCAATGCCGGCGCCCGCGCCGGTGACCAGGGCGACACGCCCAACCAGATCTTGTTGCATGGTGGCTTCCTACACTGATTGAATGAAATCCCGGCCCACGGCGGCGGACAAGCCGCTGAACGCCGCATCCAGCTTGCGCACGGCGCGCAGGGCGGGGTGTACGCGCAGCTCCCACGTGAAGCCCATGCCCCCGTGCAGGTGGATGGCCTTCTCAATGACGAACGCTGCGTTGGCGATGGCGCCGGCCAAGGCGGGCCGCGTGTCTCGCGCCGTGCCGTACTCGCCCGCATGCATCGCGCGGCGGATCGCGGCGCTGGACACGTCTTGCAGCAAGCGCATGCGCGCCAGCAAATGGCGCACGGCCTGTTTGGCCGACAGGGGCCGGCCGAATTGCACGCGCGTGGCCATGTAGCTGGATGCGGCCAGCAGCGCGCCTTCGGCGGCGCCATTGGCAAATTCAGCCAGCAGCAGATGCGCCCGGCGTACCAGGGCGGCAAAGGCTTCGGCGTCCAGGCGCGCCAACACCGGCGCGCCTTGCAGCGTCAACCAGACTTGCGGCTGCTCCGGGTCCAGCGCGGGTTGAGCGTGGCGGGGCAGATCCCGCGCATCGATCAGCGCCGCGCCGTCGCCATCGGCTACCAGCACCCAATCCGCCGGACCATGATCCAGCCGGGCCGCGCCTTCTTGCAAACTGCCTTGCCAGGCGATGCCGGCCAGCCGTTCACCCGCTGCCAGCGCGGCGGCCTCGGGCGTGCCGGCCAGCGCATGCGCCAGCAACATCTGTTCGGCCAGCGGCAGCGGCAGTTGCAGCCGGCCCGCCGCATGCGCGATGGGCAAGGCAAATGCCAGATCCAGTCCCAGGCCACCGTCGTCTTCGCTGGCCATCACGCCGCACAACCCCGCCTGCGCCAGCACACCGGCCATCTCGTGCGGATCGTTGCGCGACAGCGCGTCGGTGATGGCCGCGTCGGCCGCCTGCGCGAATTCCTCGGGCCGCAGTTCTTCGCTACTCATGTCAGATCCTTCGGTAGTTGCATGACGCGCTGCGCAATCACATCCAGCTGCACTTCGGTGGTGCCCGCGTAGATGGTTTCCGCGCGCGAAAACAGATAAGCCGTGGTGAACGCCTTGTGCGCGCGCTGCGCGAGCGGGCTGGAATGCGGCCCCACCTGCGACAGCAAGGACAGCGCCAGCGACGCAAAGGCCTGATGGCATTCCGACCAATACAGCTTGGTCAGCGAGCCGCGCGCGCCGATGGATTCACCGCGCATCATGCGTTCAACGGTAAGTTCAACCAGCCCTTTCATGCCGTCGATTTCCGCAACCAGATCGCCGACGCGGCGTTGCACATAGCCGTCGTCCAGCGACGGGGCCAGACGCGCGTCGGACCGGCACGCCGCCAGCAGTTGGCGCAATTCGCATTCGAAACGCCACGGGCGGTACATGCGGTTGGTGGCGCGTTCGATCGACAGCACGCGGATGGCGGCGTTCCAGCCTTCGTCCGGCGCGCCCAGACGCGCGCTGTCAGGCACGCGCACATCATCAAAGAACACTTCGGCAAAGGACTCCTTGCCATCGATGGATTTGATCGGCACCACGCGGATGCCCGGCGTGTTCATCGGCACGGCGAACATCAACAGCCCGCGATGCTTGTCGGCGACCGTGCCGGTGCGCGTCAGCAGCAGGCAGTAATGCGCCTTGGCCGCGCCGCTGGTCCAGATCTTCTGGCCATTGATGCGCCAGTCGCCGCCGTCCTGCACGGCCTTGGTACGCAGCCGCGCCAGATCCGACCCGGCGTCCGGCTCGGAAAACCCCTGGCACCAGTACTGCCGCATCGTCAGGATCTCGGGCAGGAAGGCCTGCTTTTGCGCCTCGTCGCCCACGGCCATGATGATGGGGCCGGCAAGCTCCTTGCCGATCGAGCTGACGCTTTCCGGCATCGGCAGCGCGCCGATTTCCTTGTTCACCGCCAGATGCTCGCGCAGCGTCAGGCCATGGCCGCCGTAGGCCTTGGGCCACGTCATGCCGGCCAGGCCAGCCTGGTGCATCGCCGCTTCCCACACGCTGCTTTCGGCGAGCGTCGGCGTGCGCGAGGCCGGGTGGTCGGCGCGCATGAAGTCGGGCAGGTTGGCGCGCAACCATGTGCGCGCGTGTTGTCGGTAGACCTCGGGTCCCGCCGCAGGGTTGGGAACCGCCACCTGTTTTTCAAATTGCATGGCTGTCCTTACGGGGTATGGGGGGCGGCGGCGGGCGCCTGGCGGGGGATCATCAGCGCGTCCAGCACGACCACGCCTTGGCCCGCTTGCCGCACCAGAATGGGGTTCATGTCGATGTCGGCGATGTCGTCGCGATGGCGGAAGGCAAATTCCGACAGCCGCGCCACGCTGCGCGCCGCCGCCGCGATATCGGCCTTGGCCTGCCCACGCGTGCCATCCAGAATCGGGAACATCTTCAGCGACCGGATCATGGCCAGCGCCTCGTCTTCGGTCACCGGCGCGGCCTGCACCGCCACGTCGTTCAGCACTTCGGCGTAGATGCCGCCCATGCCCACCATCACGATGGGCCCGAACACCGGGTCTTGCGACACGCCCGCAATCATTTCCGTGCCGCCGCGCAGCATGGGCGCGACCAGCACGCCGTCGATGCGCGCTTGCGGCGCATGGCGCGCCACGTTGGCCAGGATCTGCGCGTGGGCGGCGCGCACGGCGTCGGCATTGGCCAGATTCAGCTGCACGCCACCGGCTTCGGTCTTGTGCGCGACATCTTCCGACGCCACCTTCAACACCACGGGATAGCCGATGGCATCGGCGGCGCGCACCGCGTCGCCGGCATCGCGCGCAATCACTTCCTGCGGCAC
>CAJYKY010000193.1 GCA_913775005.1 uncultured Achromobacter sp. | reverse complement strand
AACCCGCAAGCCCAGACACCCCCAGCCCCTTGCGTCCAGACACCATGGCCGCCCGCGTTGCGGCCTGTACGGCCTGTCATGGGGCACAGGGCCGCGCTGGCGCAGATGGCTATTACCCCCGCCTTGCCGGCAAGCCGCAGGAATACCTGTACCACCAACTGCTGAATTTCCGCGACGACCGCCGCCAGTACCGGCCCATGTCGCACCTGCTGGCGGGCCTACCCGACGATTACCTGCGCGAGATGGCCGCGTATTTTTCGGACCAGCACGTGCCGTATCCGCCGCCCGTGCGCGCCGACGTCTCCGCCGCCACGCTGGAAGCCGGCCGCAAGCTGGCTCTGCAAGGGGATGCGGCGCGCGGCCTGCCCGCCTGTGCGGCCTGTCATGGCGCGGGCCTCAGTGGGGTGATGCCCGCCATCCCCGGGCTGCTGGGCCTGCCGCGCGACTACATCGGCTCGCAGATCGGCAGCTGGAAAAATGGCCTGCGCCGCGCCGCCGCGCCCGATTGCATGGCGGACATCGCCAACAAGCTCACCCCCACCGACATCGGCGCCCTGGCGGCGTGGCTGTCGTCTCAGCCTGTGGCCGAACCCTATGCGCCGGAACCGGCGGGTTCGCTGCAACTGCCCGCGCAGTGCGGCAGTCAGGCGCAACGTTGATCAGGGGCAAACACATGAAACTGATCAAACGATTGCTCTCCGTGCTGGTCTTGGCGCTGATCGTGGTGGCGGGCGGACTGTATTGGCTTGGCACGCGCAACGACACCAGCACCGGCCCGGCCTCCACGGCCGATGCCGCCACGCTGATTGAACGCGGCCGGTATCTGGCGCTGGCCGGCAACTGCATGGCCTGCCATACCAGCCTGGGCGGCAAGGCGCTGGCGGGCGGCACGCCGATTCCGACGCCGTTCGGCACCGTCTATGGCCCGAATATCACGCCTGATGACAAGACCGGCATCGGCACCTGGAGCGCCGACGATTTCTGGCAGGCGCTGCACAACGGCAAGTCCAAGGACGGCACGCTGCTGTATCCCGCATTCCCGTACACGGAATACACGCGCGTCACGCGCGCCGATGCCGACGCCTTGTACGCGTACCTGCGCAGCGTGGCGCCGGTCGATCAGCCTAACCGTCCTCCCGAACTGAACTTCCCGTATGACCAGCGCGCCTTGCTGGCCGCCTGGCGCGCGCTGTATTTCAAGCCTGGCGTGCAAGAGCCTGACGCCAGCCAGTCGGTGCAATGGAATCGCGGTCGCTATCTGGTGGAAGGGTTGGGCCATTGCGCCGCCTGCCACACGCCGCGCAATAGCCTGGGCGCGACGCGCTCCGCCGAGCCGCTGACGGGCGGCGTGATCCCGGTGCTGGACTGGTACGCGCCGCCGCTTACCAACGACATGCAGACGGGTATGGGCCGCTGGACGGCGGCGGATATCGCCGAGCTGCTCAAGACGGGTATCTCTGCGCATTCCAGCGCCAGCGGGCCGATGGCCGAAGTGGTGCTGGGCAGCACGCAGCACCTGACCGACGATGACGCGGTGGCGATCGGCGTCTACATCAAGTCGCTGCCTGCAACGCCCGCTTCCACGCCCGCGCAAAAGGCGGCGGTGGCGCCGGCCGCGATGGAGCTGGGCGCCAAGCTGTACCGCCAGCAGTGCGCGCAATGCCATCAGCCGGCAGGCGAGGGCAGTGGCGCGGCGTGGCCCGCGCTGGCAGGCAACCCCACCGTGACGGCGCCGTCGCCGGTCAATGCGATACGAATGGTGCTTGATGGCGGCTACGCGCCCGCCACGCAAGCCAACCCCCGGCCTCACGGCATGCCGCCGTTCGGTCAGGTGTTGAACGACAGCGATATCGCCATGCTGGTGTCGTACATCCGCAATAGCTGGGGCAACGAGGCGGGCGGCGTCACCGCGCTGGAGGTCAAGCGCGCGCGGGCGGCGTCCACGTTGAACTAAACGTTGGAGGTCGATGACTGCGCAGGTGCTAACGCAACCGGACGGCGCGGGCGCAGGCTGCATGCGCCAGTTCGCCCAGCACGCGCAGCGCGGTATCGTGCGCGGCATCCCAAGGGTGGCCATAGTTCAGGCGCACCGCGCTGGCGAACTGGCCGCTGGCTGAGAAGATCGGCCCCGGCGCCACGCTGATGCCGCGCGCCAGCGCATCACGATGCAAGGCCAGCGCATCCACTGCCGCAGGCAATTCCACCCAAAGAAAGAAGCCGCCTTGCGGACGCGTCACCCGCGTGCCCGCCGGAAACGCCTGTGCAATTGCATCGGCCATGCGTTCCTGCTGCGATTGCAGTGTCTCGCGCAGGCGGCGCAGGTGGCGGTCATAGCCGCCTTGTTCCAGATATTCGGCAAGCGCACCCTGTGCCGGTCCGGAAGCAGATAACGTCGACGACAGCTTCAAGCGCTGCACGCGCTGGGTATAGCGGCCGGGCGATGCCCAGCCGATGCGGTAGCCGGGCGCAAGGCATTTCGAAAATGAAGAGCAATGCAGCACCAGGCCCTGCTTGTCGTAGGCTTTGGCGGGCACGGGCCGCGCGGCGCCGAAATACAGTTCGCCGTAGACGTCATCTTCGATCAGCGGAATCTCGTATCGCGCTAGCAGCTCCACCAGCTGCTGCTTGCGCTCATCCGGCATCAAGCTGCCCAGCGGATTCTGAAACTGCGTCATTAACCAGCAGGCTTTGGGGGCGTGGCGCTGGATGGCGGCGTGCATGGCATCCAGGTCGATACCGGTGCGCGGATGGGTCGGCACTTCCAATGCCTTCAGGCCCAGGCGCTCCAGCGCTTGCAAGGCGCCGTAGAACGTTGGCGCTTCGACGATGACGGTATCGCCCGGCTGCGTGACGGCTTGCAGGCAAAGGTTCAGCGCTTCCAGTGCGCCGTTGGTGACGATGATGTCGCTGGCCGGCACGTTCATGCCGCCGATCAGATAGCGCAGCGCGATCTGCCGCCGCAGTTGCGGATTGCCGGGGCTCAGGTCTTCAACGGTATCCAGCGGATTCTGGCGCTTCAGGTGCGCGGCCATGGCTTGCGCCAGGCGCGGCAGCGGAAACAGCAGCGGCGAGGGAAAGGCTGACCCCAATGGCGTCACGTCGCGGTTGCGCACGGAACCCAGGATGTCGAAGATGCGTTCGCTGATGGCCAGTTCCGTGGAGTCGCCACCGGGACTCGAAGTGCTGGGTTCAGGCGGCAGGGAATCGGCGGGGGCGTGGACGTAATAGCCCGAGCGCGGTTGGGCGCGGATCAGGCCACGCGCTTCAAGCAGGTAGTAGGCCTGAAAGACCGTTGACGGGCTGACGCCGCGCGCCGCGCAAGCATCGCGCACGGACGGCAGCTTGTCGCCCGCGCGCATCACGCCGTCGCGAATCGACTGGGCGATCTCGTCGGCGAGGGTTTCGTACAGGCTCACGGTGCCGCAAAGCGACGCGCGTTCATTTGCTGCTTTGCAGGATCGCCATGGCCTGGCGTTCCATGAACTCGCCCAGCGTGTCGATACCGCGCAGCTTCAGTATCGTGTTGCGCACGGCGGCTTCGACCAGCACCGCAAGGTTGCGGCCGGCGGCCACTTGCAGCATCACCTTGCGCACGGGCAGGCCCAGCATGTCTTGCGTGATGTCTTGCAGCGGCAGGCGCTCGAACTTGTCTTGCGCGGTGGCGCGCACCAGATGCACGATGAGCTTCAGGCGCATCTTGCGGCGCACAGAGGTTTCGCCAAAGATGGTGCGGATATCCAGCAGGCCCAGGCCGCGCACTTCCAACAGATTCTGAAGCAGCTGCGGACAGTGGCCTTCGATCATGTTGGGTGCGGTACGCGAGAATTCCACGGCGTCATCGGCCACCAGGCCATGCCCGCGCGAAATCAGTTCCAGCGCCAGTTCGCTTTTGCCCAGGCCCGATTCGCCCGTGATCAACACGCCCAGGCCCAGCACGTCCAGAAACACGCCGTGCACGGTGGTGGTGGGTGCGAGTTTCTTGCCCAGGTAGATGCGCAGCAGGTCAATCAGCTGCGCGGCCGCGACGGGGGTGGACAAGAGCGGCACCTGATGCTGGTCGCATTGATCAACCAGGTCTTGCGGGGGCGTCAGGCCATCGGCCAGCAAGATGGCCGGCACGCCGCCGATCAGCAGCTCATCCATATGGTGCATGCGGCGGCGCAGGTCAAAGCGCGTGTAGTACGCCAGCTCTTCCTGCCCGAACACCTGGATGCGCGAGGGGTGGATCAGGTTCAAGTGGCCGACAAGGTCGGCGGCCGCCATGCCGTCATCGGGAATGGCGCGGTCAGCCGCGCCTTGGCCCGAAATCCAGTTAAAGGGGATTTTGTCGGCGTTGTCGTCGACGAGTTCCTGCACCGTGAGCATGGCAGCGTTTCCGCGTGGTCAGAGTTGGCCGGTGGTGAGCATCTTGTGGACGATGGCCGGGTCGGCCTCGGTGGCCAGCGCCTCACGCAACGCCTTGTTCGACATCAGCTGCGCCAATTCGGCCAGGATGTCCAAGTGCTGCTGCGTGGCCGTTTCCGGCACCAACAGGCACAGCAGCATCGACACCGGTTGCCCGTCAGGCGCGTCGAACGAGATCGGCTGAGCCAGGCGGATGAAAGCGGCCAACGCCTGTTCAAGCCCCTTCACACGGCCGTGCGGAACGGCCACGCCCTGCCCAAGAGCAGTGGAGCCTAACCGTTCGCGGGCAAACAGGCTGTCGAACACGAGAGCGCGTGCCAAGCCATGATTGTTTTCAAAGAGAAGGCCAGCTTGTTCGAACGCCCGTTTCTTGCTCGTTGCGAGCATATCGAGCACGACGTTGCCGGCGGGTAGGATGCGCGACAAATGATTCATCGGATCATTATATGGTTATATGACGCAGTGCAATAAATTGGCCTGGCGCGATGCCCACAAGGTGGGCGGGCGGCGGCATGACAAGAGCGACAGCATAGACTGATCGCGAGGCATTGTGGGCATTTCGGGGGCGCAAGTGGCGCACCTATCGTCTGATTCAGACGAATCCGATGCGAAAAGTGGGAAATTCGGGACGTAATGACACCGGGTGGCAAATCCGCAGCGGATGACAAACAAGGGAGGGGGGGAGTCGAGCAGGGGGGAGGGGAGAGATTTGCCGATGCCCCGGCTGGACTGACGTCTAGCGGGACACCGGGACTTAGGCAGGATTTTTCAATCGCTGTTTAACTCAATCGCCCAGGGCGAGTGATCATGAAGCGCATTACTGCTGGGGTGGCGAGAGGATCGCCGCTTGCCGCTTCACGGACTCCGCTGAGTGACTACGTACCTTGTCCTTGTGCTTGATGACCTGACGGTCGACTTTGTCTGCTAGAAGGTCAATCGCAGCGTAGAGATTTTCATCGGTTGCTTCACAATGAATATCTTTACCGCTCAGACGCATGGTGATTTCGGCTCTGTGCCGCAGGGGCTCTACCGA
This sequence comes from uncultured Achromobacter sp., assembly GCA_913775005.1. Taxonomy (GTDB): domain Bacteria; phylum Pseudomonadota; class Gammaproteobacteria; order Burkholderiales; family Burkholderiaceae_B; genus Achromobacter. The sequence goes on along the minus strand of CAJYKY010000193.1, from coordinate 8,319 downwards.
GAGCATGACCTGGGTATCGATGAAGTGATCGAAATGCCGCAGCACTCGCGCCTGTTTGTTCATGACATATTCCCGGATTGCCGGGGTGACGTCGAGGTGACGACCGCAGATGCTCAGGTTCATAGTGTGCTCTCCTTCTAAAAGAGAAAAAAAGATGCGCAAAATGCGCGGTGAGTTCGTTAGGCGTTCTCCTTCGTTTCGTGGGTTCGTTTAGTACTAGTGTATAGACTCGGGCCGATAAAACAAGCTGACCTACCGCAAGAACATGGCATTTTTATGGCGCAAGCCCTAGGGTGTATCCATCCTGGCTCCCAGGAGGGCTAGGGGTCTTCCCCAGGGTCTGTTACATGCGGAAGTGCTCGCCCAGATAGACGCGGCGCACGGCCGGATCGCCGACGATTTCATCGGGGTGGCCGTCCGTCAGCACCTTGCCTTCGCTGATGATGTAGGCGCGGTCGCAAATGCCCAGCGTTTCACGCACGTTGTGGTCGGTGATCAGCACGCCGATGCCACGGCCCTTCAAAAAGCGCACGATCCGCTGGATTTCAATGACGGCGATGGGGTCCACGCCGGCGAAAGGTTCGTCCAGCAGGATGAAGCGCGGGCTGGTGGCCAGCGCGCGCGCAATTTCCACGCGGCGGCGTTCACCGCCCGACAGCGAAATCGCGGCGTTGCTGCGGATGTGGCCGATCTGGAGCTCTTCCAGCAAGGACTCCATCTGCTCGTTGATCTTGGGCGTTGTCAGCGGCCGGCCATCCGGCCCGACTTGCAGTTCAAGCACCGCGCGGATGTTCTGTTCTACCGTCAGGCGGCGGAACACGGAGGCGTCCTGCGGCAGGTACGACAGCCCCATGCGCGCGCGTTTGTGGATCGGCATCGCGGTGATGACGGACCCATCGATCTCGATGCGGCCGGCGTCCGCGGGCACCAGGCCCACGATCATGTAGAAGCTGGTGGTCTTGCCGGCGCCGTTCGGGCCCAACAGGCCGACGACTTCGCCGCTGACCACGGACAGGGATACGTCCTGCACCACGGTCCGGCCGTTATAGGTCTTGCGCAAACCGGTTGCGCGCAGGCTGCCCTGCTTGACCCCCGAGGGGGTGGAGGTCACGGGTGTCGGCACAGAAGGTTGATTCATCGTGGCTGCGTGTGGTGTTGCATGGGGGGCGCTTCAGCGCCCTTTCTTGGCGGCTTGCTGCTTGCGGCATTCGGCCACGGCGGCATCAGACTTGGCGCGCGGTTCGGCCACCGAGCGCACTCGGCCGCCCGCGGCAGCAGAGTTGGGGCCGCCCTGGGCTTCATAGGTGCCGGTTTTTTCGTTGTAGCGTACCCGTTCACCGCGAATCGTGTCGAACGGTTTGCCACAGACGTAACGGACGACGACAGCCTGTCCGATCAAGTCGAACGTGCTCTTCGTGCCGTCGTATTCCGCGCGCAGGCCCTTGCCTTCGATGAGCTCGAACGTGTCCGGGCGCTCTTGGCGGATCGTGACGACCTTGCCCTTGTTGGCGGTGGCCGTGCCGAACTGGCCGCCCTGCGCGTCTTCGTGCATTTCAAGCGTGTCGGACGTCAAGGTCATCAGGCCGCGCGTCATGTTCACGTTGCCAGTGAACACGCTTTGTTTCTTCACGTCGTCGTAGTGCAGCGTGTCCGACAGGATCAGCGTGCTGGGCTCTTCAGCGGGAGCAGCCGCCTTGCTGCTGGCCGGCTTGGCCGCGGCGTCCTGCGCGTGCACCGGCGCAAACACCGAAGCCGTCAGCAGAACGGCGCCAAGCAGGCGGGTCGTCGGGGCAAGGAGAGTCCGGAGGTCGGTCATGGTTTCTTCTGATCAGGGTTGTTGGCGGGTATCTCGGTCCGGCGCTGTTGCTTGCCTTCGGAACCGGCAATCTCGACGTCCGTAGACGCAGATACCTGCAATTGGCGGGTTTTGTTGTTGTAGTGCATGCCCTTGCCGTTCATGCGCGAACGGCCCTTGATCACCTCGGCGGGCAGGTCCGTGTAGACCACGTCTTCGTCGGGCAGGATGATCAGCTGCTGGCTGCGCACGTCCAGCACGTCGTTATTGGCGTCGGGCTGGCGGTGTACGTGCGCGTCGCCGTTCATGACAATGCGCTTGCCGCCTTGCTCCATCACAGCCGTCTTCGATACGCCCACCGTGATCGGGTTGGCTTCGCGCTGGCCCACCGCGCGCGGGGCGGTGATGTGATAGGAATCGTCGTCGGGGAAGTGCTCCGCGTACTCGCCTTCCAGACGGTTGATCGGCTTGCCGGTCGGGTCGGTACGCAGCATGACGAAGTTGCGCGACCAGGCGTCCATCTCGTGCGTGATGCGGCGAGGCGGGTCCACCTGGATGGCGCGTTGCGCGTAATCGGCCGCCCACCACGAGCTGGTGACCAGCACCAGCAGCAGGAACAGCGCGATCAGTGAGGGAAAACGTTCTTTCATCGAGTTCGCCGCAAGGGCGTCAACAGTAGCGGGGCGATCATTGGATGGCGCCCGGGCCCAGAAGGCCCGGCGCCGCCAGGAACGCGCCCAGGCGTCCCTGTGAAGCCAGCAGCAGGTCGCAGCATTCGCGCACCGCGCCGCTGCCGCCCGGTTGCGTGGAAATCCAGTGCGCCGCCTGGCTGACATAGCCCGGGGCGTTCGGCACGCTGGCGGCAAAGCCGGCGCGTTGCATGGCCGGCAGGTCGATGATGTCGTCGCCCATGTAACCGGTTTGGTTCAGTTGGACACCCGAGCGCTGCGCAAGTTCGGCCAGCGCCGAACCTTTGTCGCGCACGCCTTGCATGACTTCGGCGATGCCCAGCTCGGCGGCGCGGCGCGCCACAATGGGGCCGGATCGGCCGGTCATCAGCGCCACCTTCAGGCCGCCTTCCATCAACAGGCGCAGGCCGTGGCCGTCCAGCGCATTGAAACGTTTTTGCAGTTCGCCGCTTTCGCCGTAATACAGGCTGCCGTCGGTCAGCACGCCGTCTACGTCGAACACCATCAGGCGCACGGTGGCGGCGCGGTCGCGCACGGTGGCGGGGATACGGGCAAGCACCAGCGCTTCGGCCGGGTGATTCACGGAAGCAGGAAGAGTCATAGTCATACCACTTTAGCGGCCATCAGATCATGCATATGCAAGGCGCCGAGCAGCGCGCCGTCGGCGTCCAGCACCAGCATCTGGTTGAGCCGCAGCTCGTCCATCTGTTGAGCGGCCTCCACGGCAAGCGCGTCGGGGTTGATGCTGCGCGGCGAACGGGTCATGCCCGCCTCCACGGTCAGACTGCGGATGTCGCCCAGCCGGGCGATCAGACGGCGCAAGTCGCCGTCGGTGAAGATGCCTAGCGGGCGGTGCTGCGCGTCGGTGACGACGGTCATGCCCATGCCCTTGTCGGACATGACTTCCAACGCTTGCGACACGGGCGTGCCGGCCAGCACGATGGGCAGGGCGTTGCCCTGGCGCATCACGTCGCGCACGTGGGTCAGCAGACGGCGGCCCAGGGCGCCGCCCGGGTGCGAACGCGCAAAATCCTGCGGGCCGAAGCCGCGCGCTTCCAGGCAGGCGACGGCCAGGGCATCGCCCAGCGCCAGCGCGGCCGTGGTGCTGGCGGTGGGCGCCAAGTTCAGCGGGCAGGCTTCCTGCGCCACGCTGCCATCCAGGTGCACGTCGGCCAGCAGCGCCAGTTCAGACTGCGGGTTGCCGGTGATCGCCACCAGCTTGGCGCCCATGCGGCGCGCCACGGGCAGAATCGTCAGCAGTTCCTGGCCAGCGCCGGAATACGAAATGGCGATGACGACGTCATCTTTCGTGATCATGCCCAGGTCGCCGTGCACCGCCTCGGCGGCATGCACGAAGAAGGCGGGCGTGCCCGTCGAGGCGAACGTCGCGGCGATCTTGCGGGCGATGTGGCCCGTCTTGCCGATACCCGTCACGACTACGCGGCCCCGGCATGCCAGCAGCATGGCCACGACTTGGGTAAACGAGTCGTCCAGGCGCGCGGACAGGTCCAGAAGACCCTGGCTTTCGATTTGCAGCGTACGGCGAGCAGATGCCAGCGCGGTATCGGACGATGTAGAGGGATGATCAGTCATGCGGGGATTTTAATATCAGTACGCGGGTTTGCCCCAGGCAGGGGGGTATGGCATTCTGGCGGCTCTTTTCAACGGCTTTCAAAATCCTTCTCTTCAGGCCCGCTCCATGTCCAGCATTCCCAGCCCCGTTCTTGGCACGCCCTTGTCCCCCCTGGCCACCCGAGTCATGTTGCTCGGATCGGGCGAATTGGGCAAAGAGGTCATCATTGCCCTGCAAAGGCTGGGCGTGGAAGTCATTGCGGTGGATCGGTACGCCGACGCGCCGGGTCACCAGGTGGCCCACCGGGCGCATGTGGTTTCCATGACCGACGCGGACGCCTTGAAGAAAATCATCGAGCAGGAACAGCCGCACGTTATTGTCCCCGAAATCGAAGCCATTGCCACGAGTTTGCTGGTCGAGCTGGAAGCCGCTGGCGTCGCGCGGGTCACGCCGACCGCCCGCGCCGCCCAGCTCACCATGAACCGCGAGGGCATCCGCCGCCTGGCAGCGGAAACGCTGGGCCTGCCCACCTCGCCGTACCGCTTTGTGGATACCGAAGAAGAACTGCGCGCCGCCATCGACGGCGGAATCGGCTACCCCTGCGTGATCAAGCCGGTGATGTCGTCGTCGGGCAAGGGCCAGTCGGTCATCAAAAGCGCCGATGACGTCGCCGCGTCCTGGCGCTATGCCCAGGAAGGCGGCCGCGTCGGCGGTGGCCGTGCCATCGTCGAAGGCTTCATCCGCTTTGACTACGAAATCACGCTGCTGACCGTGCGCGCCCGTGGCGCCGATGGCAAGGTCGAAACCTGCTACTGCGAACCCATCGGCCACAAGCAGGTGGATGGCGATTACGTCGAAAGCTGGCAGCCGCACCCGATGTCGCCCGCTGCTTTGGCGCGCGCCCGCGAGATCGCGCTGGCCGTGACGTCCGACCTGGGCGGCTTGGGCATTTTCGGCGTGGAGCTGTTTGTGGCGGGCGATCAGGTCTGGTTCTCGGAAGTCAGCCCGCGCCCGCATGACACCGGCATGGTCACCATGATCACCCAGACGCAGAACGAATTCGAACTGCACGCCCGCGCGCTGCTCGGCCTGCCGGTGGATACCAGCCTGCGCCAGCCGGGCGCCAGCAGCGTCATCTATGGCGGTGTCGATGCCGCAGCCGTGTCGTTCCATAACGTGGCGGAAGCCCTGTCGGAACCCGGCACCGACATCCGCCTGTTCGGCAAGCCCGAATCCTTCGTCAAGCGCCGCATGGGCGTGGGCCTGGCCGTGGCGGACGATGTTGCCGCCGCCCGTGCGAAGGCCAAGCGTGTCTCCGGCGCCGTGTCCGTCAAAGCCGGCTGATCATTCCAGGACGGGGGCGCGGCAGCGCCCCTACAGTACCGCTGTTTCCCCAAGCCACCGCCTTCGGCCGGTGGCTTTTTATTTGTCCCTGATTTCTTCTTACGGCCATTGCCTGTCATATCCAGCCGCTACGTTGTGCAGAGGCGGGCTTAAAACGCCTGGGCTTGCGCCGTTACCCCTACTGCAAGTGTGGTTTGCTCTTTCTCATAGTTTGTTCGATAATTTCAGGAATTACTGAAAGCGGTGTAACTGCATTTATCAGCAGACCCGCGCTATTGACCTCGCTGGCTGCTCATTCATGGAACTCACCCCTCAAAACGAACGCTTCGTCCTGCACTTTGGCGAAATGGGCAGCCGCTGGGGGGTCAACCGTACGGTCGGCCAGATCTACGCGCTGCTGTTTCTGCACCCCGAGCCGCTGAACGCGGACGACATCGGCGAGACCCTCAGCTTTTCACGCTCCAACGTCAGCCTGGGCCTGAAAGAGCTGCAATCGTGGCGACTGGTCAAGCTGACCCACAAAGTGGGCGACCGCCGCGATTACTTCGAAACGCCCAAGGATGTCTGGGAAATCTTCCGCATCCTGATGGAAGAAAAGCGCAAGCGTGAAATCGAACCCACGCTCACCTTGCTGCGCGACAACCTGCTGGAAGGCCCGTCCGGCCCCAACGACGCCTACGCGCAACAACGCATGACCGAAATGCTGGAGCTCATCGAACTATCCACCGGGTGGTTCGATGAGGTTCAACGTCTGCCGCCAGAAACCCTTCAAACCCTGATGAAGATGGGTTCGAAAGTACAGAAAGTGCTGGGTTTTGCCGGCAAATTGCGGGGCAAGGGTTGAGTCTCAACCGCCCCGATTTTTCAGGAAACCTCTATGAAGTTGTATCCAACGCCCGTACCATTGCGCGAGAGACGGCCTGGGAACCATGCCGGTTGCCGCGGCACCTCAACAGCTTGGGAGCTCCCCAATGATTGATCTCGACGTCGTCAACCTGTCGCGATTCCAGTTTGCCGCGACCGCGCTCTACCACTTCCTGTTCGTCCCCCTCACGCTAGGCCTGTCGTTCATTCTGGCCATCATGGAAAGCGTGTACGTCATGACCGGCCGCCCCATCTGGAAGCGGATGACCATGTTCTGGGGCACGCTGTTCGGCATCAACTTCGCGTTGGGCGTCGCCACCGGCGTCGTGATGGAATTCCAGTTCGGCATGAATTGGTCTTACTACAGCCACTACGTGGGCGACATCTTCGGCGCGCCGCTCGCGCTGGAAGGGCTGATGGCCTTCTTCCTGGAAGCCACCTTCGTCGGCCTGTTCTTCTTCGGCTGGAACCGCATGTCCAAGGTCAGCCACCTTGTGGTGACCTGGCTGGTGGCCTTCGGCACGAACTTCTCGGCGTTGTGGATCCTGATCGCCAACGGCTGGATGCAGAACCCGGTCGGCGCCATCTTCAACCCCGACACCATGCGCATGGAGATGACCGACTTTGCTGCGGTGATCTTCAACCCCGTTGCACAAGCCAAGTTCGTGCACACGGTCAGCGCGGGCTACGTTGCGGGCGCCATGTTCGTGATGTCGATCAGCGCCTGGTATCTGCTCAAGGGCCGTCACACCGACCTGGCCAAGCGCTCGATGGCGGTGGCTGCCAGCTTCGGTTTGGCCGGCGCCTTGTCGGTGGTCGTGCTGGGTGACGAAAGCGGTTACCTCACCACTGAACATCAGAAGATGAAGATCGCGGCCATGGAATCCATGTGGCACACCGAGCCGGCACCTGCGTCCTTCAATCTGTTCGCCATTCCCAACCAGGTAGAACGCAAGAACGACTTCGCCATCGAGATCCCTTACGTCATGGGCATCATCGGCACACGGTCGTTGACGACGCCGCTGCTGGGCATCAATGACCTGATCCTGCGCGCCGAAAACCGCATCCGCGATGGCATGGTCGCCTACTCCGCCTTGCAGAAGATCCGCGCCAATCCCAAGGACGTAGATGCGCGCATGATGTTCGACAAGACCTGGCCCGACCTGGGCTACGCGCTGCTCGTCAAGCGCTACCAGGAAGACATGAGCAAGGTGACCGAGGCCGACATCAAGCAGGCCGCCATCGACACCGTGCCGACCGTGGCGCCGCTGTTCTGGGCGTTCCGCATCATGGTTGCAGTGGGCATGTACCTGATCCTGTTCTTCGGCGTGGCCTTCTGGCTGGCATCGCGCGGCCGTCTGGACAGCCGCCGCGGCTTCCTGAAGATCGCGTTGTGGAGCCTGCCGCTGCCGTGGGTCGCCATTGAAAGCGGTTGGTTCGTGGCTGAGTACGGCCGCCAGCCCTGGGTGATCGAAGGCGTGCTGCCGACGTATTACGCGGCCTCGGGCCTGACCATCGCCGACCTGGCCATCAGCCTGGCGATCTTCCTGGTGCTGTACACGGTCCTGCTCATCATCGGCGTGAAGGTGATGTTGCACGCGATCAAGGCGGGTCCGAAATCCGATGGGCCGGTGGCGGGCGCCGCCGCCGATCCTGTGCGCGCCGCCGTGCGCGCCTAAGGGGAGAGAAGCAGATGGATACCCTTATTCCTTTTGACTATGGCACCTTGCGCGTGATCTGGTGGGTGCTGCTGGGCGCCTTGCTGATCGGCTTTGCCGTGATGGACGGCTTTGACCTGGGCGTGGCGGCATTGCTGCCGGTTGTCGCCAAGACGGACGCCGAGCGCCGCGTGGTGATCAACGTGGTGGGTCCCGTGTGGGAAGGCAACCAGGTCTGGCTGATCACGGCGGGCGGCGCCATCTTTGCCGCCTGGCCGCTGCTGTACGCCGCGTCGTTCTCCGGGTTCTACCTGGCGATGATGCTGGTGCTGATCGCGTTGATCCTGCGGCCCGTGGGCTTCAAGTACCGCAGCAAGCGCAAGAGCGCCGCATGGC